>JANOIK010000522.1:0-10165 GCA_031407585.1 Planctomycetota bacterium
AGTGCCTGATTGCAAACTCCAGACGCTCGAGCGGCACATCTGCGGCCGCACGCGAGCCGACGACATGCCGAGCAATCAAATCCCCGCCGCGTATCAGCAGTACGTGCGCACCGGCTTCGAGCGCGAGATGGACGCCATCCTCATGCACAACGCGATCGACCTGGTGACGATGCTCGACCTGGCGATGCGGCTGGCGGGCGCCAGCGAACCCGTCACGCCGCCGGCGCGGCGCCGAGGCCCATCGTGCCCAGGTTGATGTGCCGCTTCCAGCCCTCGGGCGTCTTGCGGAACTCGACCGGGGCCTGGCCGCTGGTGCTCACGACAAAGGCCGTGGCGTGGTCGCCCGCGACCTTCACGTCGCTGAGCTCGCCGGCGATCTGACTCTCGAACTGCGCGCTGAATTGCGCCGCCGAGCGCAGCTTCTGCATGGCGACGATCATGTCGGCGATGAACGCGGCCTTGTCTTTCACGAGCTTCGCCAGCCCGCGAAGAGCCCCCGGATTCGACATGGCGAACAGCGACGCGCCCTGCTGCTGAATGGCCTCGTCGGTCACGCCGTGCTTTTCGAGCGCCTCGGCCACCGGCGCCGAGTCGCTTTGCATCTTCATCATGCTGCCGGCCATCACCAGCATGCCGGCCAGCTCCTCCTGCGAATCGACGGTCAGGCAATCGCACACCGCGGGCCAGTCCTTGTTGTGGGCGGCCACCTGCATCGTCCGAAAGCACGCTTCGGGCGAATCATACTTTCCGCCGCAGCCGAGTTGCGACGCGAGCATCAGGAGACCGATCGTGACGACAGCGGGGCGGAGCAGAGAACGCATGCGGAAAATCCTGACGGCAAACGAGCGGGAAATCGGACACGCGGCATTCTAAAACGGTCGCCCGCCGCGGGGTAGCGGAGCAGGCGCCGCTGATGTCCGGGTGGCACGCCCTAAGGTCCGCCGCAGGGCGTGGTAGCACTTCGGCAAGACCACGCCCTGCGGAAGACCTTGGGCGTGCCACCCGGCCAGGCGAACTGTGCTGTTAGTCGCCAGTCGAGCCGACTTCTTGCCGCTACTTTCCCACCGCGCATGAAAAAAGGCCGCGACGGGCTTGCGCTCGCGTCGCGACCTTTTCTCGTGTAACAAACTTCCGGCCTGATTGCGACTGGGTGGAGTCGCTGGAAGAATGGCGCGCGTCGGACAGCGCTACGCGCTGCCATGTGATCGACCCGGGCCAATCCGTAATAATGGTCCTCCCGACGGAATCGTGACCAGAAGCTTGACTTGTCAGCCGCGCGACCGACGCGCGGCTTGGTTTGTTAGTTTGTGCTCCACAGATCAATCGGCTGCCAACGCCCCGCGGCGTTAGCCTTCGATCCATTTCTGGAACTGAGTCCCCTGTGAAGCGAGGGGACATTACAACGCAATTCTACTTCACGGAATAGCGGTGGGGGCGTTCTTTTTGCGGAGCAAAGCGCGTGCCGGGGGATTGATCTTGCCCCCGGCTAAGTTTCTCCCTACAAGTCGCGCGATTCTTGGCAGGGGACGCTCGGCGGGAGACGACATCATGGCGGCACGAACCAACGTGGCGAGGTGGACGCTCGCGGCGGCCCTGTTGGGAGCCGGCGCGCTCAGCGCTGGCCTCCAGGCGCAGCAACCCTCGAAGCCCGTCGGGCCCAGCGACTCTCGCGGACGGCAGGGACGACAGATCTCCCTGAAGGATCAGCTTCGCGTCGGGCTGAAGGCCGTCACCAAAGAGGACCTGGCGTTCATCGATCTCGTGGTGGCGCGCGTCAACCAAGGCGCGCTCCCGCGGCGCGTGGTCGACAGCACGTTTCTCTGGGCGCGACGCCGGGTGGTCACCCGCGACAAGCGCTACTTCAAACGGCCGATGGTGTACTTCCAGCCGGCGCTGGTGCAGCGCGCTAGGGCGATTGGCGTGACGCTCTAAGAGGGACGGCGGCAAACCTCGGGCGACACGGTTCAACCGGCTCAGTTCAACGGGCTCACCGCTGGGCTTGGAGATCCCTTCGCGTTCTCTCGTCGAGCGGCTAGGCAGCGACTTGTCAATCCGTTAGATTGACAAATCTCCAACTCCCGCTCCTCGCGTTGGGACTGAAAGCTGCCATGGCTAAGAAAGTTGCGAAGAAAGCCGTCGCCGCGAAAAAGGCTCCGGCGGCTAAGAAGGCGGCCGCGAAGAGTGCGGCCCCCAAGAGAAAGGTGGCCGCCAAAGCCGCAGCGCCCAAGAAGGCGCCGGCCGAGAAGAAGAAGGCGCCGAAGCGCGTCCGGACGCCGAAGGAAGTTCGGCTCAAAGCCTTCTGGGGCGTGTTCAACCAGTCGATGCGCCGCGTCTCGCTCTTCGAGTTCAACGAACGGAAGCAGGCCGACAAGAAGGCCGCCGAGCTGACCAAGAGCGGCAAGAGCCCCCACTTCGTGCAACCGGTCAAAGAGCAGATCGTCGAAGGCGGTTAAAACTGTTGCGGGACGGTTAGCCGTGACGCGAAGGTCCGCCGAAGCGGAGCGCGGCCCCGGCAAACGCGCCGGATGTTACGCACCCGCCGCCCCCAACGCCGCCGCGATGCGCTCGTGCGTCTCGGGCTTGTCCATCTCCAGCTTGCCGAAGCCCCGGAGCGCGCCGATCTTCTCCGCCTCTGCCTGATGCTCAGCATAGTTGGTGATCAGCATCACCGGCGTCGCCGCAAACTGGACCTCCGCCTTGATCTGGCGAATCACCTCGATGCCGTCGGAGTAGTCCGCGTCAAGCTTCCGGTTGACTACCACCAGGTCGACGCCCCCGGCGCGCAACGCCGTCAGCGCATCGTCGGTCCCGTGGGCTTGAATGACCTCGCAGTCGAAGCGCCCCATAAGCCGCTTCACGGCCGCGTGATCGGGAGCGCAGTTGCCAACGTCAAGAACGCGTTTCTTCATTTTCCTTCCGGCGTAATCGCGAACAGGTGGGCCGGATTCGAGATGTACAGCACGTTCCCCGCGACCACCGGCGTGCTGTACACGCTGCCGCCCATGTCGGCCGTGCCGTAGTAGGGAACCATCTCGCCGTCCTCTTCCTTCATGGCTTCGTTGGAGTCGGCCGAGTGTTTGAAGATCGCCACCTCGCCGTCTTCGTCGCCGATGTAGACCTTGTCCTCGACGATCAGCGGCGTGCTCCACGACGCGGCCAGCATGTCGTAGACCCAGTTCACCTTGCCCGTCTTGGCGTCCAGGCAGTGGAACAGCCCGCTCAGGTCGGCGATGTACAGCACATCGTCCTTGATCGCCACCGAGCCGATCGTGCGGTGCATCGTTTCCTCGAAGGCGATCTCGCCGTCGTCGTCGCGATCGATTTCGTCGTACTTCCACACAACCGCCGAGTCGGGATTGGGCCGAGCCATGTCGCCCTCGGACTCCACGACGGCCTGCACGCGCTTGTAGGAAATCGGCTTGTCGGGGTCGGCGGCGTTAAACGCGAGCTCGGGGCTCACATCGCTGCCGTCGAGCTTCTTCATTGGGTCGATGCACCACAGCAGGCCGACGCCTTCGCCGTGCTCCGGATCCTGGCCCGTCGCGATGTAGACGAGGTTGTTGTAGAAGACCGGCGTGCCGATGCAGTCGTTGCGAGTGCCCTTGCCCATGAGCTCGAGCTTGGCCTTCTTGGGATTGCAGTCGAATTTCCAGAGGAGCTTCGCTTTGCCGTCTTCTCCCTTGGGGTCGAAGCTATAGAGCCAGCCATCGCCGCCGCCGAAGATCACTTGTTCGCGGCCCTCGATCTCAGCGTACGCGGGCGACCCCCACTGACCGTGATGGATGTTCTTCCACGGAGAGTTGTCGCTCCACAGAACCTTCCCGGTCTTCTTATCCATCGCCATGAAGCTGGGGGCGTCCGGCGCCGGGACGAACTTGTGCTCCTCGTCGATGCCGTTGCTCGTGCAGACAAAGATGACGTCCCCCGCGGCGGTGATCGAGCAACTGCTCATGTTGTGCGGCGAGACGCCCAACTCCTTCATCATGTCCACCGACCAGACCACGTCGGCTTCCTGCTTAACGTCGTAAGGCTTGCCCTCGGCGCGGATGTCAGTCTCTTCGGTTTGAAACGTGCCGTCGTTCTCGCCGTCGAGGAACCCCTCGGAGTCCAGGCACCGCACTTCGCACCGGCTGGTGCAGAACCATATCCGATCGCCCTCACAGTACGGCACCGAGCAGATGCCCTCGTGCGGCCAGTCGTGCACACGGCCCGACGGCAGCTTGGGGCTGCTGTGCTGCCACAGGAACTTGCCGTCGTTGATGTCGAAGCACAGCAGGCAGCCGAGATCCACCTCGGCGGGAAAACGCTCGAGATGGGCGGCCGTGTTGTTGGTGCCCATATAAACCTTGCCGTCATGCACCACCGCGCTGCCGTACGAGCGGGAGCCCAGGTTGCAGACCCACTTGATGTTCTTCGCGTCGGTCTTGTCCCAGGTGCCCGTGCGGTAGTCGAACTCACCCACGGCCCATTCCGTGGGGATGTTGGTTCCATCGGGCGCGTTATTGCGCTGCGGCGACCCGAGCCACTGCGACCAGTTCTGACCGGCCTGCGCCGCGGCGGGCGCGGCGCCAGGGGCCGAATCGCCGGCGGCGCGGTTCCAAGCGACGCCCGCCGAGCACGCGACGACGGCGGCCAGCAGGACAACGGATTTGCGAGCGAAGCGACGGGTCATACTAAAATGCCTTTGCGTTGCGAACTAAATAAAGAAAGCGATCAACGAGGAGCGAGCGACTGAAGTCTGCAGCGGGTCGCCAATTTTCGTGCGATCCGCCCGCCCTCGGTCAATCATTCGGGCTGACCGACAAATTGTCGACGTAGAACGATGTGGTTTGGGCATTGCCGAACAACCCAGGGCTGCCCGACTTCTGCGGCTCCGAGTCGGTCATCTCGAGCTGCCAACCCTCCGGCTCGTCCTGATCGCGGAGCCACCATTTGCCTTGCACCAGCGCGGCGCCTTCCTGCTGCTCGACTCGCAGCTTCAGACGATACCAAATGCCCGGCTTGGGATCGAAGTCGATCCGCTTCTGCGTGCGGTAGTCGTGCGACGCCCAACTGTAGATGGACAGTTGACGGTTGCCGCCCCGCAGGCCCAGGGTATACCCGCTGTTCACGATGCCCACCACGTCCGGCAGCCGGCCGTCCTTCTCGGTCAGCCGCACGTCGGCCTGAATCGTGTAGTCGTGCATGTCCGCCGATCCCATGTACATGGGGCTGCGAGTGCCTAGCTTGTTCTTGGGATCGCGCGGAATCGGTAGCACATCCAGCTTCAACGCCGCTCGCTCGCCGTCGATGTCCTGCAACACGTACCGCACGCGACCGCCGATCCAGGTGATCGGCAGGTTGTCGCCTTCGTTAAAGTTGAACTGCCACGGCAGCGGCGGCACGACGCGCACGCGCGCCTTCCCTTCGATCTCGCCGACCTTGCAGTACACCAGGGCTCCCACGTGCCCCTCGTTCTTGGCGGCCGTGTAAGTTCCGTCCGCGGAGACCTTACCGGGACCGACCACACGGAACGTCGATTCCTCTTTCGTGGCCGCACGCACGAGCTGGCCGTGCGAATTGAACAGCCGCACGGTGAACTTATGCGCGTCGCCCGGCTTCAGCAGCACGTCGAACGGCGTGATCTGCACCCACGCGGGCTCGGGGTCCTCGCCCAGCGACTTCTCAGCGGCCGCCTCCGGCAGCGGGTCGGCCTTCGGCTCGGCGCCGTCCTTCGCGATGCAATAGATGGCGTTGGAGGTCGGCAGATAAATGCGACCGTGGGAAACGATGGGTGCGCCGTCGACTTCCTCGCGGTTGAGCCGCAGCGTGTGAACCACCTCGACCCCGTCGCCCTTGGGCTTCAGGATGTACCACTTGCCGCTCTCGGTGGCCGTGTACACCTTTCCGTCAGCGTACAGCGGCGTCCCCCACTGCCTGGAGCCGAGGGCCTTCTTTGACAGTTGCTTGCCGGTTTCCGCGTCAAGCACGAACAGCTTGGCGCCTTCGTCGATAATCCACACCTTTCCGTCCACCATAATCGGCCCGCTGGTGAACGCGCGAATGTTGTAGGTAAGCCATTTCTCCTTGCCCGTGAGATCGCCGCGCATCTTCGCGTCGATCGCCACGACCGCCCCCTTGGTCGTGCCGACCATATTCTCCAGGCTGTGCGCCATGTAAACCGTGTCGCCCACCACCAGCGGCGGCACGTTCAGGCCGTGCATCGACAGCGGGTAGTTCCACAGCACCTTCCCGGTGCGTGGCTGCATGCTCCACACGCGGCCGTCCGAACCGCCGAAAATCACCTGCGCCTCGCCGTCAATCACCGCGACCGTCGGCATGCTGTAGCTGGTATCCGGCGGGCCGATCGTTGTGCTGCTCAGCCACCGCAGCTCGCCCGTGGCCTTGTCGAATCCCAACATGCGGTGCGCCGGCCGGGCCAGGCCGTCGTACTCGGGCGTGTCGCCCCAACCCACGACGACCGCGCTCAGCAGCACCTCGTCCTCAAACACCAGCGGCGTGTTGGTCCGTCCGCCGTAGGTGGTGATGAACCCGTACTCCTCCTGCAGGCTGTGACTCCAGACGACCTTGCCGCTCTCGCCGTCGAGACAACAGAAGTAGCCGCCCACGCCGTGCGCGTACACGCGACCCGTCGTGGGATCGCCGCACACGTTCGACCACGCGACGCGCGTGTCAGGCGTGTCGGTCAGATACACATTGAAGCGGTGCTCCCACAACAACTCGCCGTTTTCGGCGTCCACGCACACGACCTTCTCACCCTCGGTCTCCGTGCCTGGCTTGTCGCGCACCAGCACGTACAGCTTGCCGTTCATGACGATCGGCGTACTCCGCGTGCCGAGATACGACAGCTCGCGGACCAGGTTGCTGCCGTCGCCCCCTTTGGGATTCCAGGACTCCGGCAGCCCGGTCTCGAGCGAGGCGGAGATCTGCTGCGGCCCTCGCCAATTGGGCCAATCGAGCGGGTCCTCTGACCGAGGCAGCTGGGCCGCGGCGGGTGCAATCCACAGCGCGGCGATCCCCAACCCGGCGAGACCAAGGAACAGGGTCGTGAGCACGGTTTGGGGCCGAAACAGTCGAGGCATGGTCAATGTCATGGAAATATTGCGATTTGGTAGGAATGGCGGGCGAAGGGTCAGGGGCTTAAACACCGCGGCAGGGGCAACGATTCGTCGCATGGCAGATCAGGGAAACCCTGCCGGCCAGGTCGTCTCTAACGGCCCGCCGCCGTCCGGGCCGGTCCGCGAGGGCCCGGCTCCCCGAAGCGATGTGAAACTTTGCGGGTCGCGGGCGAGTTAAGGCGTGGGGGTCTTGCACGGGCGCGACTCAAGCGTAACGTGCCTGACGAGCGCGCAGCATGGTAAAGGATACCAACTTTCCGGCCGCTCAACCATGCGCCCCCGCGGCGATCGCACCTTACAAGCGGCGCCCTCGGAAGACCCTCCTTGGTCGTCAAACTTTGCGCGACTGTTGACCTAAGCCACTTGCTGAAAATTACTTCCGGCGTCTCAAGGGGTCTTCACAACGCGACCGATATCACGGATGTCGCATGCCAAGCACGCGAAGTGTCACTGCGACACATTAGTTTGAGCGTCACCGCCGGACGTTACTGATTCGAGCCATGGATTGGCTCGACTGGCGCAGACGCCGACCCTTGGGTTCCGACGGATACGCGACCCCCCCGCCTTGACTCTCCGGCGTAAAGCCGGTTGCTCAGCTCCCGCCCCGAACAATTCTACGCGGCGCACCGCGCGCCGCACCTCTCTGTCGCCACGACAGAATTCCCGGGATGGGCTGCCGCGCTACCGCGCCGCCGCGTTAAGCACTCGCGAACGTTGACCCCAATGCATAGGAGAGGTGGTTCGATGAAGAACGTACTGGGAGCGCTCGCGCTGAGCCTCTGTCTTGCCAGCCAGAGCTTCGGCGCTGGTTTGCTGGACCGGATGCTGAGCAGCGGCTGCGGTTGCGATGCCGCCGAGCCGTCATGTTGTTGTGAGAAATCGTGTGGCGCCTGCGACGATCCCTGCTGCAACGATGGTTGCTGCGGTGACGACGCGTGCTGCGAAGCCTCGTGCGGTTGTGCTTCGAGCAGCTGCGGCTGCAAGAAGGGCTGCTTGCTGAGCCGTCTGTTTGCGAAGGACAACTGCTGCGAAGCTGCGTGCGGTTGCGCCGATGATTGCTGCGGCAACGATGCGTGCTGCGGTAACGATGCCTGCTGCGGCGCCGATGGCTGCTGCGACGAAGCCTCGTGCGGTTGCCCGGACGACTGCTGTGGCGACGATGCCTGCTGCGGTAACGATGCGTGCTGCGGTAACGACGCCTGCTGTGGCGCCAACAACTGCTGCGAAGCCTCGTGCGGCTGCAACGACGGCTGCTGCGAAGCCTCGTGTGGTTGCGCTTCGAACAGCTGCTGCAAGTGCAAGAAGGGCTGCTTCCTGAGCCGCCTGTTCGCCAAGAAGAGCTGCTGCGAATCGTCGTGCGGTTGCGCCGACGACTGCTGCGGTGACGATGCCTGCTGTGGCAACGATAGCTGCTGCGGCGGCGACGGCTGCTGCGACGAAGCCTCGTGCGGTTGCCCGGACGATTGCTGCGGCGACGATGCGTGCTGCGGTAACGACGCCTGCTGTGGCGCCGACAACTGCTGCGAAGCCTCGTGCGGCTGCAACGACGGCTGCTGCGAAGCCTCGTGTGGTTGCGCCTCCAACAGCTGCTGCAAGTGCAAGAAGGGCTGCTTCCTGAGCCGCCTGTTCGCCAAGAAGAGCTGCTGCGAAGCGTCCTGCGGTTGCGCCGATGGCTGCTGCGGCGATGATTGCTGTGGTGACAACTGCTGCGAAGCCGCTTGCGGCTGCAGCGATGGCTGCTGCGATCCGGGTTGCGGTTGCTCGGCTGGTTGCGGTTGCGACTCGGCGGCGGCTCCGGCTGCTGGCGAGCCCGCCGTCGCCCCCGAGGCTGCCCCGATCCCGCCGGCCCCGGTTGCCGATCCGGCCGCCCGGATCAGCCAGCCCCGCAAGGTGGTCAGCGCCAGCTTTGTTCGCTAACGCGAGCTAAGCGAGAAGGATCCCCCTCTGAGGACCTGTCTCGGGCCTACGGGCCCGGGGCAGGTTCTTTTTTTATGCGCAGCGAACAACGAACCCAACTGCTCGCGTAATGACCTTCAGGGATCGGACTGCGTCGCTTCAGCGACCAGTCCTGAACCACGCAAGGCGTCGAGCGCCCTTCGTCTCGCACCATTCATGGGTCCATGTGATCCACGCCGCCCAAAAAATCGCGACCCCGCTAGCCGCGATCTTCGCGCTGCTCGTCGCGCCGCGGATCGCCGCCGCTCAAGCGCCCCTCGACCCCGCGCCGCAAAACGCACTGGCCGCCACGCTCAGCCGCCTGCTCGAAGACGCGATCCCCCCGGAGTACGAAAAGTTCAAAGACTGGGGAGCGACCGCGGAAATCCCCTCCGGGTTGCGCATCACCGGCAAGCCCTTTCACTGGCACGCGAACCAGCGAACGCACACTGTCAACCACGGCGTGTGGAAGCACTACAAGCTACGCCTGATCGACCCGCAGCAGAACCTGCACGTCACGCTCGCCGACTTGCAGCCGCTCGGCGCCGGTCGTGTCGCGTTCACGCTGCAGGGCGACGCGCGAATCGACGCCTGGGCCCGGGCCAAGGTCTACGAGCACGGCGTCCACCTTATCGCGCTGGAGATCGAGTCGGACATGCGCGTCCAAGTCGTCGTCCACGGCGAGCTCGCGATCGAGCTCGGCGCCGGCGAGTCCGGCCCCACGCTCGCGGTGGTTCCCGTCGTCACCGATTCGCATCTGGAAATCAGCGACTTCCACCTGCGCCGCGTGAGTAATGCGAAAGGCCCGCTGGTCCATGAGCTGGGCGACGGCGTCCGGAAGCTCGCCGAGGAGGAACTGAACGGCCCCCGGCTCACCGAGAAGCTCAACCGAGCGATCGCCAAGAAACGCGATCGCCTGACGTTCCGGCCGGCAGAGCTGCTCGAGACAACCTGGTGGCCGTTGGGCTCCCAGGAATAGACCTCCGGGGGGCATGGCCGCGTGCGCCTGGGCATTTGCGGCGGGGGTTAAAAAGGCCACCCCGACGAGGCCAGTCCACCCCAAAAACCCCGTTCGGTGTATCCCGCCCCATGCGTAATAGCCCACACAAAAT
>JANOIK010000524.1:0-2298 GCA_031407585.1 Planctomycetota bacterium
GGGCTTGCCGATTTCCTCGGCCATCGCGCGGCGCACGCGCTCGTCGGCGACGCCGTCGTTCTCGCCGATGCCGAAGTCCAGCAGCTTGCGCTCGGGATGTTCGGCGAGCGCCTGCCGTTTGGCGCGTTTGATCTTCTCGAATTTGTAGATCGCGGTGCTCTTACCGTATTGGGCCCCGCCGATGCGGTCGGCGAACAGGGTTTGGAAGTAGGGGTCGGACATGGTGGCGGGGGAATGTTTGGGGGAGCAGAGTTCGGACCGAAGTTACATTGTTGCAAGCACTTTTAGGGAGGACCGATTATCGTGGATGGGCCGGCCGTTGCGAAGGGGCGGCGATTCGCGGCAGGCGTTCGGAACTTTTCCGAAGAAATCGGGGCACGCGACGGGTCTATGTGGGTGAGAGCGTCGAGTGGAGACTGCATGGAGTTGCTGGGAGAACGACTGGCTCGGGGAGAAGAGTCTGCATTTGCAGCGCTCTACGACGCCTGCGCCAATCGCCTGCACCGCTATGCGGCCGCCCGGCTAGGCTCGGCCGACGCGGCGAGCGACGTCGTCCAGTCGGCATTCTTGCGGGCGGTAAGAAGCCGACGTCGATTTGCGAGCGTGGAGAATCCGGAAGCCTACCTGTTCGAGATCGCGCGGAACGAAATCGCGCGGCGGGCGACTCGCGATGCTACGCGGCGGGAGACGCCGCTGCCGGCCGAGGAACAGCTCTGCGCCGCCGCCGACTCGTCGGCAGAGGATGCGGAGATCGCCGCAGCGGCACTCGCGAAGCTCAATGCGGGTGATCGAGAGGTCGTGGAATTAAAAGTGTTCTGTGGGCTGACGTTCACGGAGATCGGCGCGCTCCTAGGCCAACCCGCCGCAACAACGGCCACTCGCTATCGGCGGGCGCTCGCCTCGTTGCGAGGCTGGCTCGAACGGCAGCTGCGATGAGCAGGACGAACCGCTCGCCCCGCGAGTTGAGACAAGTGCCATGAACGACTACGAACAAGAACAAGTCGAACAACTCATCGCCGCGACGCTTCTGCCACGCGCCGCTGCCGGAGCGCCGAGCGTGCTACGGACGACCATTCTGGCCGACGTCCGGCGCGAGCTGCGGAACCAGCGCTGGGATCGCCGGCTGCGGCGCACCGCGGCGGCGCTGCTCGTGGTCGGAGTTGGTTTCAATGGCCTGATCAGTTTGGGGCTTGGCGGCTCCCAGGGTCCCGCGGCTTTTGTCGGCGGACCAGACCGCATGCAGCCGTCGATCCTGGCCACAGCGACCGCCGTGGCAGAGGCGACCGACGCCCAGACGGCCCGGCAATTCGCGAGGCAGTTGGCAGTCCTGCGCGGACGCCCCATGACGGAGCAGGATGCGGCGGCGCTCGAAGCAGCGCTGGCCGAGGGAATACGACATCGCAACGCGGGGTGACGAGATGAAGTTTTGGCCGACGCGACGAACGGTGATTCGGTGGGCGCTCGTGCTTGCCGCTGTGGTAGGCATACTCTTCATCGCCAACGGGGTGATGGCGTGGCGGACCTACGCCCGCCGGCAGGCGAACATCGACGCCATCCGAGCCGCCGGCGATCCGGCGTCGATCTCGGACCTGACTCCTAAAGCCATCCCCAACGATGAAAACGCCGCGGCACAGATCGCGGCGCTCGCCGACGCAAGCAAAGCCTTCGAGAAGGACTACGTGACCTTCCTCGAGCGCACGCAGCTGGGCAAGGCCTACGACAAGGCGGAAGGCCCTCCCAATACCGAGCAGACCGCGGCCATGCGCGCGATCTTGGATAAGAATGCCGTGATTGCCTCCGGAATCACGCAGGCCGCGTCGTGCGACGCATGGGAGTCGCGCGGCGACTTTTCTGTTGATCACCAAACCTTTCTCGAGCAGCTCCTCCAGCGGATCCAGCTCGCCCGATCCGTGTTCCGCTATGGCCGGTGGGAAATGATTGTCCTCATCCAGGAGGGCAAGGCCAACGAGGCCGTGCGGCGCGGAACAGAGCTCATCAAGCTCGCGCGGCTGTTCGAGGCCGAACCCGCGCTCGTGAGCTACCTGTGTGCCATCGCGTGCCGCGGCGCGGCATTGGATCAGCTACCCGCGGCGGTCACCGCTGGGCGGATAGCGCCTGAAACCCGTGAAGCACTCGATGAAGAGCTGGCCCGCACGGATGATCCCGACTCGTTCTTAAAAGCGCTGCGTTTGGAACGAGCCGTCGCGATGGATTCCTTCCCCACGGTGATTCCAGGCTATTCGCCCGCCTACGTGCGGCTGGTAGGCTGGCCTATGCAGCGGCACTTCCTTCCCGCGT
>JANOIK010000413.1:0-1809 GCA_031407585.1 Planctomycetota bacterium
GATTTCCAAAAGCAGCGAGTGCCGTAGCCGCCCGTCGATGATGTGAATCTTCCGCACGCCGCGGCTCAGCGTTTCCAAGCACGCTTCGACCTTGGGGATCATTCCGCTCTCGATGCTGCCATCGGCGATCAATTGCCGCGCCGCGTCCGCCGTCAGCGAGTGAATGAGCGACTCCGGGTCGTCCTTGTCTTTGCGCACGCCGTTGACGTCGCTCAGGAACACCAGCTTTTCCGCTCCAACGGCTTGGGCCACCGCCGTCGCCGCGGTGTCGGCGTTCACATTCAGCCGCTCGCCGCTCGCCGTCTCGCACATCGAAGGAATCACCGGCACCTGCCCCGCGTAGCACAGGTTGTCCAGAATCTCGCGGTCGACTTTCGTCACGTGCCCGACGAGCCCCAGGTCGATCGTCTCCCCGGCCTTCCCCGTGAGCGTGAGCCGCTCGCCAGTAAGCACGTTGTTGTTCGTCTCGCCGACAAAGTTCAGCGGCATCGCGCGGCCGCCAAACTCCTCGATCCGCCGCGCGATGTGCTCGTTGATCTCGCCCGCGAGCACGCGCTCGACGATCTTCACCGACGCCTCGTCCGTGTACCGCCGCCCCTGGATGAACCGCGACTCGATGTTCGCCTCGGCCATCGCGCGGGTGATCGCCGCCCCGCCGCCGTGCACCACGATCGGCCGCATGCCGACGGTTTCCATGAACACGATGTCGAGCAGCAGATGGTCGAGCGCGTCCGGATCCTCCATCACGCTGCCGCCGAGCTTGATGACGGTCACCTTGTCGCGAAATTGGCGAATCCAGCCCATCGCCTCGATGAGCACGTCGGCTTTTTCAATGGCGTCTTGCACGGAGGGCGGCTCGCAATCGGCGGGGCTGAGTCGGAAGCAAACCCGCATTTTAGGGCCGGTTCGGCCGCTGCGGAAGCCTTTTATCGCCTTGTCGAACAGGCCGAACCGAAGTCCCGTCCCCCGCGTCCTCGTGGTATAATTCTCCCATGAGCACCGTCGCCTCCCCACACATCGCCATCCGGTCCGATGGGCATCCCATCACGGCCGATTCGCACTATAAGGTGCGGATCCTCGTCGAAGAGTATCTAGGCGGCGTGACGCCCGCAGAGATGCAGGAAGCTCATCCGCGATTAACGCTAAGCGAAATCCACGCGGCGTTGAGTTACTATTACGACCACAAGCAGGAAATGGACGCGGAAATCGCGCGGCTCAAAGCGCTCGCGGAAAAAATGATGGCCGAGCAAAAGGAATCTCCCATCCAGCAGAAAATGCGCGAACTTGGCTGGTAATGCTCGACTTCTACTTTGACCATCACGTACATTCTGCCATCTTTGCAGGTCTGCGCAAGCGCGGCATCGACGTCCTTACGGCCTTCGACGATGGGTTTGACGAGCGCGATGACGAATCGTTGCTGGTCCGAAGCGCGGAGCTAGGTCGGGTCCTGGTGACATACGACCTAGGCTTTCTGTCGAGAGCCAGTCGCTGGCAACACGCGGATCGGGTATTTCCCGGAATTGTCTTCGGGATTCAAGACCGCGTCGTCATTGGAACGGCCGTTCGGTACTTAGAGGACCTTGCTACGCGCACGTCAGCCGCCACAATCGCCAATTCTGTTGTCTATCTGCCCAGCAAGTTTCCTCCGTGATCAATATGCCTAATTCCCCCCTCGCCATCGTCCTCGCCGCCGGCAAGGGCACGCGCATGAAAAGCGAGCTCCCCAAGGTGCTCGTCCCCGTCGCCGGTCGCCCCATGATCCGCTACGTCCTCGAAGCGCTCGCCGCCGCCGGCGTGCCGCGCATCGTC
>JANOIK010000426.1:0-6641 GCA_031407585.1 Planctomycetota bacterium
CTGATTTCGAGTCAGGCCGCTGGCCAATTCGCTTACCCTCCGAACTTGGCGATTCTCAATTGTATCGTCTCGCACAGGGCGTCCTAGGGGCGCAAATTGGCCAGCGTTTCCAGCGTCGATCAGGTTCCCCATCGGGTCGCCGAGGCCCTGCGACGACGAGCAGCACGCCGATGGATACTGCAGGCCATGGAAGTCTCACCGCACTACTCGTCGGACAGCCGGTAGCCAACCCCCGCTTCAGTTCGCAGATAGCGCGGCTGCGCCGGGTCGCTTTCGATTTTGCGCCGCAACTGCCCCATGTACACGCGCAGATACTGATTCTCCTCAACGCTGCCCGGCCCCCAGACTTCTTTGAGCAACTGCCGGTGCGTCACGACCTTGCCGGCGTACTTCACCAGCACCTGTAGCAAGCGATACTCGGTCGGCGTCAGGTGCACCTCGGCGCCGTCACAGTAGACTTGCCGCCGGGTGAGATCGACGCGCAAGTTCCCGACCGCGAAGACCGGCGCGTCCCCTTGCGACACAGCACTGTGGCGCAGGGCGACGCGAATGCGAGCGAGCAGTTCGCCCGCGCTGAACGGCTTGGTCAAATAGTCGTCCGCTCCATCGTCGAGCGCGGCAACCTTGTCCGCCTCGCGCCCGCGCGCCGAGAGCACGATAATCGGAATGGTCGACCACTCGCGCAGCCGACCAATCACCTGCAGCCCGTCCATGTCCGGCAGACCCAGGTCGAGCACGACCGCGTCCGGCGGCTCTTCTGCGGCCCGCTGCAGCCCAAGCGTCGCGGTCGGCGCCTCGGTCACGGCGTATCCTTGCGACTCCAAGGTGATCCGCAAGAACCGGCGAATAGGTTGCTCGTCTTCGACGACCAGGATGCGCGCTTTGTCGTTGCTCATGGGCGCACGCCGCCTTCTGCCAAGTGGCCGGCGGACATGGGGACTGGTTCCGCGGCGAGCGGAATGCTCGTTATCGCGGCGTTTCCAATTTGTGGCAGCGTTGCCCCGAATGGCAAGGTGAACCGAAAGAGCGCGCCGCCTCCCGGCCGATTCTCGGCGACAATTTCGCCGCCGTGCAAAACGACAATCCCCCGACAGATGGCCAGCCCGATGCCGCTTCCGCGTCGCGTGGTCGCCGCCGTTTGGTAGAACTTGTCGAAAATCTTCGTCGTCTCGCTTTCAGGAACTCCGGGCCCGCGGTCCGCGACTTCGACTGCCAGGTGATCATCGCGGCGACTTGCGCGCACTTCAATGGCGGCGCCAGGAGGGGAGAACTTTTCCGCATTGTCCATCAGGTTCACCAGGACTTGCTGGATAAGCACGCCATCAATCGGAACAGGCGGCAGGTCATCGTCAATCGTCGTCGCGGCGGGATGTTCGCGTAGCTGCCGTTCCATGCGAGCCAGCGCAACGCCGATGACCTCTTCGATCGGCTGCAGCACTCGATCGAGAACGATGGCGCCCGCCTCCAGCCGCGTGAGATCGAGCAGGTTGGCCACGAGTTGATTGAGGCGCTCCGATTCCTCGAAGATCGACGCGGCCAGCTCTTGTTTCGCCGCGGAGTTGATGTTGGCCGTCGCGTCTGCCAGCAAACTCGCCGATCCCGTGATTGTCGCCAGGGGCGTTCGCAGGTCGTGCGACACGGCGCTAAGCAGCGAGTTGCGGAGCTTTTCCGTTTCGACCTGCAGACGCGCTTCTTCCGCCTTCACGGCGAGATTGCAGCGTTCGATGGCCGCCGCCGTCTGCCCGACAAACGCCTGGAGCAGATTGGACTGTTCGACGCCCAGAAGCCGGCCGGACGCGATCGTGCGAATGCCGAGCACGCCCACGATGCCGTCGGCCACCATGAGCGGGTAATACGCAGCTTCCGCTGCCGGCAACGTATTGGTCCCGGCGCCGGCCGGCAGGCGATGTGAAAACGCCCAGTGGGCGACGCCTTCATCCTTGGCAGGCGGAGGGTCCCCCAGCGCGATCAACGAGCCGTCATCGTCGACGACAAGTAGCCACGTCTCAGCGTCAATCGCCTCGTGAATCGTTCGTCGCACCGCTGCGGCGATCGCCTCGCGCGACTGAAGGTTGCCCAGCTCCTTGCCGAATGAGTAAAGCGCCGCGGTATGGCGCTCCCGTCGCCGCGCGGATTCCGACTGGCCGCGCAGGCGGGCCGTGAGTTCGCTGATAACGATTCCCGTCACCAGCATCACGGCAAACGTCACCAAATACTGCGTGTCGCTGACGGCAAACGTCCATTGCGGCGGAATGAAGAAAAAATCAAACGCTGCAACGCCCAATACCGTGGCCGCAATCGACGGACCGCGACCGCACAATAGTGCCACGACAATGACGTTCGCCAGATAGATCATGGCAAGGTTCGTCGAGGCGAGAAATGGATCAAGCACTCGACACGCAAGTGTGCACACGGCGACGGCCAAAACAGCCGGTAGGTAATCCGCCCAGCGTGTCGGCCGAGTTGCGGGAGCAATTGCGTTCGGGGCGACCTCGGCGTCCTTGCCGCCGATGACATACACGTCGATGTCGCCGCACTGCCTGATGAGCCGATAAACGAACGACCCGCGCACGAGCTCCCGCCACCAGCTCTGCAGCGGCTTGCCGACGATCAATTTAGTGATATTGCGCGCGCGTGCGTACTCTAGCACGGTTTCCGCAAAGTCGGCGCCCGAAGCGACTTCCACCTGGGCGCCGAGTTCCTCCGCCAGCCGTAGGTTCTGCGCGAGCCGCTGCTCGTCGGCCGCCGACGGCGCCGCGGCCCGATCAGACTCTACGTGCAAGGCGATCCACGGCGCTCGCAATCCGGCCGCCATCCGGCGGGCCGCGCGAACCAGTTGCGCCGACATGGGGCTGGCGCCCACGCACACCAGCAGCCGCTCGCCGGTGCGCCAAATCTCCGTAACGTCGTGCTCCTGTCGATAATCGAGCGCCTGGGCGCTGACTCGCTCGGCAGTCTTGCGAAGCGCCAGCTCGCGCAGCGCAATGAGATTCCCCTTCCGAAAGAAATTCTCCAGCGCCCGCTGCGCCTGCTGGGGCACATACACTTTGCCCTCGCGCAAGCGCTCGACCAAATCGTCCGGAGCGATATCGACCAGCTCCACCTCGTCCGCCTGTTCGAAGACATGGTCGGGCACCGTCTCTCGCACGGCGACGCCGGTCACCTGGGCGACGACATCGTTGAGACTCTCGATGTGCTGCACATTCAGCGTCGCGTACACGCTGATCCCCGCGACAAGCAGGTCCTCCACGTCCTGCCAGCGCTTCGGGTGCGTCATTCCCTCGGCGTTCGTGTGGGCAAGCTCGTCGACAAGGATGAGTTGCGGCCTCCGTGCGATGGCGGCCGTTAGATCGAACTCCTGCAGGGTAGCGCCGCGCTGCTCGACTGCCTTTCGCGGCAGCACGTCGAGGCCCAACACCAGCGCCTGCGTCTCCGGCCGCGCATGGGGCTCGACGTAACCGACTACAACGTCGACGCCTTCCTTCCCGACTTTGCGCGCCGCTTCCAGCATGGCGTAGGTCTTGCCCACGCCCGGCGCCATGCCGAAGAAAATCTTCAGCCGACCGCGTGCGGCCTTCGCCGCATCCGTGTGGACGCGAGCCAGCAGGGCGTCAGGATCTGGTCGGGATTCCATCATGCGAGACTCACGGACCCTTGTTGGCCGGCTCGCCGCCCGAATCGGCCGAAAGCCGATCGAGTGCGAGGTTGAGCAGCAGGACATTCACGCGCGGCTCGCCCAAGAGGCCCAGGGTGCGCCCTTCAGTATGCTCGACAACGAGCCGGCGGACGACGTACTCGCTTAGCCCCCTCGCCTTGGCCACCCGTGGAACCTGATAATCCGCGGCCGCCGGGCTGATATGCGGGTCCAGGCCGCTGCCCGACGCGGTGACCAGATCGATCGGCGTTGGCGATAACTCATCGCGGTGAGCCTTTCGCAGCGCGGCGACGCGCTCGCGCACCGCATCAAGTTGGGCGGGATTCGTGGGCCCCAGATTGCTGCCGGTCGACGCCGCCGCGTTGTACGGAACGGGCCCGGTGGCCGAAGGCCGGCCCCAGAAATATTGCTCGCCACCGAACGCCTGGCCAATCAGCTCCGAACCAATCGGAATCGGCGGGGCCGTGCCGTCATCGACGCCGGCCTCATACCAGTTGTACCGGCTCGCCGATCCCTCGCCTTCGCCATCTGCGTCGCCTTGCGGCCGGTAGAGCAAACTCCCGTTTGCCTGCCAGGGGAACATCGTTTGGGCCAGCAAGGTCACGCCCAGCGGGTAGACAATACCCGTCAGGATCGTAAGCGCCACGAAGAGGGAAACAGCTTGTCGAATGAGCGTTGACATGGAAGTGCCTCAGGCAATGCCGACGGCCGACAAGAGCATGTCGATCGCCTTGATACCGATGAAAGGGACGATCAATCCACCGACGCCGTATATTAAAAGGTTGTCGCGCAGCAGCGTCGCCGCTCCGACGGAGCGATATTGGACGCCGCGCAGGGCAAGCGGAATCAGAAAGATGATCACCAGTGCGTTGAAGATCACTGCTGACAAAATGGCGCTGGACGGTGAGGTGAGTCGCATTACGTTGAGTTTGTCTAGCACGGGATAGGTCGAGGCGAACGCGGCCGGAATGATCGCAAAGTATTTGGCCACGTCATTGGCCAGGCTGAAGGTCGTCAGCGCTCCGCGGGTCATGAGCAACTGCTTGCCGATGCCAACCACCTCGATCAGCTTCGTCGGATTCGAGTCGAGGTCGACCATGTTGCCCGCTTCCTTGGCCGCCTGTGTGCCGCTGTTCATCGCGAGGGCGACGTCGGCCTGTGCGAGGGCCGGCGAATCGTTCGTACCGTCGCCAGTCATCGCGACCAGCCGGCCGCCGGCCTGATACTCGCGAATCAGCCGCAGCTTCGCCTCGGGCGTCGCTTCGGCGAGAAAGTCGTCGACGCCCGCCTCGGCCGCAATGGCGGCGGCCGTAAGGGGGTTGTCGCCCGTGATCATCACGGTTTTAATTCCCATCGCGCGAAGCTGGCCAAACCGCTCGCTCATGCCGCCTTTGACAATGTCCTTCAGGTAGATGGCGCCCAGGGCACGGTTGCCTTCGCAAACCACCAGCGGCGTGCCGCCCAGTTTGGCAATGCGATCGACCTGCGCCCGCAAGCTGGCGAGCATCGCCCCGCCGCGCTCCACCAGATAGTTTTGGACGGCGTCGACGGCGCCTTTGCGAATGTGCCGCCCGGCGAAGTCGACGCCGCTCATTCGCGTTTGCGCCGAAAATGGGATGAACGTCGCTTGCATCGCGCCCAGTTCTCTCCCGCGAAGTCCGTACTTTTCCTTGGCCAGCACGACGATGCTGCGTCCCTCCGGCGTCTCGTCGGCCAGGGACGATAACTGGGCCGCGTCGGCCAGTTCGGTCACAGTAACGCCGTCGGCAGGAATGAACTCCACCGCCTGCCGATTACCCAGCGTGATCGTGCCGGTCTTGTCGAGCAGCAGCACATCGACGTCGCCCGCCGCTTCGACCGCCCGGCCGGACGTGGCGATGACGTTCGCCTGAATCATGCGATCCATTCCGGCAATGCCGATGGCCGAGAGCAGCCCGCCAATAGTTGTCGGGATCAGGCAAACCAGCAGAGCGACAAGGACCGTCACCGTAATGGGGCTTCCCGCTCCGGCGGCCGCCACGCTGTACTTTGAGAACGGCAGCAGCGTGGCGCAGACGACCACGAAGATGATCGTCATTGCGGCCAGCAGAATGTCGAGCGCGATTTCGTTCGGCGTCTTCTGGCGCTTGGCGCCTTCGACGAGCGAGATCATGCGGTCGAGAAACGTGGCGCCGGGGTCGGCGGTGATGCGCACGACTAGCCAGTCGGAGAGCACGCGTGTGCCGCCGGTGACGCTCGAGCGGTCGCCGCCACTTTCGCGAATTACTGGAGCGCTCTCGCCAGTGATTGCGCTCTCATCGACTGAGGCGACGCCCTCAATGATTTCGCCATCACTGGGAATTAGGTCACCGGCCTCGACCAGCACGGTGTCGCCGCTCCGCAGCGTCGAGGCGCTGACCTGCCGGTGACTGGCGCCGTACCGTGCCTCGTCCAGCTTCTTCGCAGGCACGTCCCGCCGCGTCGCGCGAAGCGAATCGGCCTGGGCCTTCCCGCGGCCCTCGGCCATCGCCTCGGCGAAGTTGGCGAACAGCACCGTGAACCACAGCCAGGCTGCGACGCCCAGAATGAACCACGGCGACTCCTCGCCCGGTGAATTCAAAGCGCGCACGCCAAGGCAAGTCGTCAGCACGCTGCCGACGTACACCGTGAACATCACCGGGTTGCGAAGCTGCTTGCGCGGGTTGAGCTTGAGCAGCGATTCGACAATGGCCCGCTTCATGATCGGAACGTCAAACAGCGAGTGTGCTTTGGAAGCAGTGGTCATGGCGTTACTCGAACCTTTGTCTTTGTCTTTCTGGCCCATTACGAAGCGAGCATTTGGAGTTGTTCAACAATCGGCCCCAGCGCGAGAGCTGGCACGTACGTCAACGCTCCGACCAGCAGCACCGTGCCGACCAGCATCACGACGAACAGCGGCTGGTTCGTGGGAAGCGTCCCCGCGCTTGGCGGCGTGTATTTCTTCCGCGCCAGCGAGCCGGCAATCGCC
>JANOIK010000472.1:0-1778 GCA_031407585.1 Planctomycetota bacterium
GGTCGTGCAAGGGTCGCTTCACGACGCCGCGAGCCTCGCTGCGGCCGCGCGGGATGTCGACGTCGTGTTTCACGTCGCCGGTCGCACCGCGGCCATGCGGTCGGAGCAGTACACGCACGACAATGTCGAAGGCACGCGCGCCGTGGCAAGAACGTGCGCGGCGCAGCCTCGCACGCCCACGATGGTGCTGGTGAGCTCGCTCGCCGCCGGCGGTCCCGGCACGTTCGAGCGGCCGCGCGTCGAAACCGACGTCGAGGCGCCCGTGTCGGCGTACGGGCGGAGCAAGCTCGCCGCGGAAGCGGCCGCGGCGCAGGAGCTTGCCGGCGGGGCGCTTTCCATCATCCGCCCGCCGATGGTGTTCGGCCAAGGCGACCGGGCAAGCTTTCAACTCTTTCACAGCCTGCAAATCGTGCCGCTGCATCCCGTGCCAGGCATGGGGCGGTTCGCGCTTTCGCTGGTGCATGTGACGGACCTGTGCGACGCGATCACGCGCATCGCGGAGCGGGGCGAACGCGTGCCGACCGGCGCCGGCTCCGACGGGGCCGCCGCTGCGATCGGCGCTGGCCGGTACTACGTCGCCGGCGATCGGGCGCTCTCTTACGGCGACTTGGGTCGCATGGCGGCACAAGCGGCGGGCTGGCGCGTCGCCGTCGTGCCGACGCCGCGCGCCGTGTTCTGGTTTGCCGGCGCCATCGGCGAAATCACGGCTCGGATTCGGAAGAAGCCGACGCTCATCAACTTCGACAAAATGCGCGAGACGATGGCCGAGGGGTGGGTCTGCTCGGACGAAAAACTTCGCCGCGACGTGGGTTACCTGCCGGGGGCGACGCTCGAAGAGCGGTATGCTGAGACGGTGGCGTGGTACCGCGAGGTCGGCTGGTTGTAAGGGGATCAAGATGAACGTCACGCAACAACAGCTCGAGGTCGCCACGTTGGGCGAGGCGCGCGTCTTGTCGCCGCTGAACCTCTCGTCGACGCCCGGCGACGGCGTCGGCGATTTCCAGGCGGACGATGCGCGGCTGCTGCTGGAGCCGCGATTTCGCCGCGGAGCGCCGCCGAGCGACCTGTCGCTGGAATTGGGCGGTCCGCGGGAGCGATTGTTCTTCGACCCTCGCACGACCAAAGCGGCGATCGTCACGTGCGGCGGCCTGTGTCCCGGGATCAACAACGTGATCCGCTCGAGCGTCTTCGAGCTGATACACAACTACGGCGTGCGCGAGGTGCTCGGCATCCGCTACGGATACCAGGGGCTCAACCCCGCCGAGGGCCGGCCGCCGATCGCGCTCACGCCGGCATTGGTGCAAGATATACACACCCAGGGCGGCACGATGCTCGGCACGTCGCGCGGCCCGCAGAAGCCGGCGACGACGGTCGACTATCTCGAGTCGCTCGGCGTGAACATCCTGCTCTGCATCGGCGGCGACGGCACCCAGTGCGGGGCCCACGCCATCGCCCAGGAAGCGATGCGCCGCGGCACGCCGCTGGCCGTCGTGGGCATCCCCAAGACAATCGACAACGACGTGAAGTTCTGCTCCAGCACCTTCGGCTTTTTCACCGCCGTCGCCGAAGCGAAGCAGGTGATCGACCGCGCCCATGTCGAGGCGACCAGTGCGATCAACGGCATCGGGCTGGTGAAGCTCATGGGCCGCGAGGCCGGATTCATCGCCGCGTCGGCGACGGTCGCCAGCGGCGAGGCGAATTTCTGCTTCGTCCCGGAAGCGCCGCTGGTGCTCGACGGACCCGACGGGTTCCTGGCCCGCCTCAAGCGGCGCCTCGCG
>JANOIK010000556.1:0-7141 GCA_031407585.1 Planctomycetota bacterium
TCCGCGACAACGCCATCGGCCTCCGCCAGAATGGTCGACTCCATCTTCATCGCCTCAAGCGTCATCAGCTTTTGCCCCGCGACAATCTGATCGCCAGCCTGCACCGCCACCACAACCACCAGGCCCGGCATGCTCGCGCCGACTTGCTTCGCATTCTTAGGGTCGGCCTTCAGCCGCGCCACGATGTCGCTCTGCAGCGAATGATCGGCGACCGCCACTTCGCGCGGCTGGCCGTTGAGTTCGAAGAACACCGTCCGCGTTCCGTCGTGATGAGCGTCGCCCACGGTGAGGAATTTGATAATCAGGGTCTTCCCCGGCTCGATGTCGACCGCAATCTCTTCGCCGGCGGTCATGCCGTGAAAGAACACCGGCGTCGGCAGCACGCTCACGTCCGAATACAGCCGCTGGTGTTCGGCCAGCTGCTCGAACACTTGCGGGTACATCAGGTACGAGACCAGGTCTTGCCCGCTCGGCTCGCCCTCGACCATCGCGGCGACGGTCGCCCGCGTCGCGGCGAGATCCGCCGGCGGCAGCGTCTCCCCAGGTCGGCCTTCCAGCGGGGCCTCGCTGCGCAAAATGCGGTCCCGCACATTGCGAGGAAATCCGCCTTCGACCTGCCCCATGCGTCCGCCCAAAAGATCGAGCACCGACCGTGGGAACGCGAGCTCGCGATCGCCCCGCATCACATCCGCGCACGTCAGGTCGTTCGCCACCAGGAAGAGCGCCATGTCCCCAACGGCCTTGGACGTCGGCGTCACCTTCACGATGTCGCCAAAAAGCTGGTTGACGTCCGCATAGAGCCGGCACACCTCCGGCCACCGCGACGACAAGCCCAGCGCTTGGGCCTGCTGGAAGAGATTCGTGTACTGCCCGCCCGGCATCTCGTGCTGGTAAAGGTCCGAGCCCGCCGCGAGCACGGGGCTTTCAAACGCCGCGTAGAACTCGCGCGCCTCGCGCCAGTACTCCGAAATCGCGTCGAGGGCCGCCCCCTCGATGCTCCCCGCGCGGGGCGTATTCCGCAGGCCTTCGACCAGCGTGTTCAAGTTCGGCTGCGACGTGCCGCCGGACATCGACGCGATGGCCGCGTCGGCAATATCGAGCCCCGCCTCCGCCGCGTTCAGAATCGCAGCCGCCTGCACGCCGCCCGTGTCGTGCGTGTGAAAATGAATCGGCAACCCCGTTTCGTCGCGCAGCGCCTTGACCAGCTTGGCCGCCGCGTGCGGCTTGCACAAACCGGCCATGTCCTTGATCGCCAGGATGTGCGCGCCGAGCCCCTTGAGCTCCCGAGCGAGCTTCACATAGTAATCGAGCTGGTACTTCGGTCGCCGCGGGTCGAGGATGTCGCCGGTGTAGCAGATCGCCGCCTCGCAAATCGCGCCCGACTCCCGCACGGCTTCCATCGCCACGCGCATGTTGGGCGTCCAGTTGAGCGCATCGAAAATGCGAAACACGTCGATCCCCGCCGCCGCCGCCTCGCGCACGCACTCCCGAACCACGTTGTCGGGGTAGTTCGAGTACCCCATGGCGCTCGAAGCCCGCAGCAGCATCTGGAACAAAATGTTCGGGATTCGCTCGCGAAGTTGCTCGAGCCGCTGCCACGGCGATTCTTTGAGGAACCGCATCGTCGTGTCGAACGTGGCGCCGCCCCACATCTCCAGCGAGAACAGCCCGGCGCCGAGGCGCGCGTACGCATCGGCGATCACGAGCAAGTCGTACGTTCGCACCCGCGTGGCCAGCAGCGACTGGTGCGCGTCGCGCATCGTCGTGTCGGTCCACAAGAGCGGCTTCTGATCGCGAACCCACGCGCAGAACTTCTCGACGCCCAGCTCCTTGAGCTTGTCGCGCGTCCCCTTGGGCAGCGGACCGCTGGTCTCGATCTGCGGCGCCTGCGCCGGCGCCCGCCGCGTCGCGCGCGGCGCGTCCTTCACGCTCGCGTGGCCGTTCACGATCACGTCGCCCAGGTAGTGCAGCAGCTTCGTCGCTCGGTCGCGCCGCGGCGTGAACTCGAACAACTCGGGCGTCTCGTCGATGAAACGCGTCGTGCAGTCGCCCTCCAGAAACGTCGGATCGTTCACCAGCCGAATGAGAAACGGAATGTTCGTCTTCACGCCGCGAATGCGAAATTCCTGCAAGCACCGCTCGGTGCGGCCGACCGCCTCGTGAAAGTTGCGCCCCCAGGACGTCACCTTCACCAGCAGCGAGTCGTAGAACGGAAACACCACCGCGCCGGAGAACGCCGTGCCGCCGTCGAGCCGGATCCCCATGCCGCCCGCCGAACGGTAGTGCGTCACCTTGCCGTAGTCCGGCATGAACTTGTTCGAGGGATCTTCGGTCGTCACCCGGCACTGGATCGCGAAACCGTGCGTCGCGATCTGGTCCTGCGCCGGCAGCCCAATCGCCGGCCCGTCGAGCCGTTCGCCTTGAGCCACCAACAGCTGCGATCGCACCACGTCGATGCCGGTCACTTCCTCCGTCACGGTGTGCTCGACCTGAATCCGCGGGTTGACCTCGATGAAGTACAAGTCGTTGGTGTCGGCGTCGACCAGGAACTCGACCGTCCCCGCGTTGTCGTACTTCACGGCCCGGCCGATGGCGATCGCGGCATCGCAAATCTTCTGGCGAACGCCGGCGGGAAGATTCGGCGCCGGAGCGATTTCCACCACCTTCTGGTGCCGTCGCTGCACCGAGCAGTCGCGCTCCCACAGATGGACCAGATTGCCGTGGCCGTCGCCAAGCAACTGCACCTCGATGTGCCGCGCCCGCGTGATGAACTTCTCAACGAAGATTTCGTCGCTGCCGAACGCGTTGAGCGATTCGCGGCGCGCGGCATCGAACGCGTCGGCGAAATCACTCGCCTGCTGCACAACCCGCATCCCGCGCCCGCCGCCGCCATGGGCTGCCTTCAGGATCACCGGAAACTTGAGCGCCTCGGCAGTCTTCAGCCCCTCGGCCGCGTCGGCAATCGGCGAGTCGCTGCCACCCAAAACCGGCACGCCGACCTCTTTCGCCACGGCGCGGGCCGCGATCTTGTCTCCCAGCTTCTCCAGCAGTTCGGTCCGTGGACCGACAAAGATGATGCCCGCGTCCCGACACGCGCGCGCGAACTGCGCGTTCTCCGACAGGAACCCATAACCGGGATGGATCGCGTCGATCTCGCGCTCGCGAGCCAGCGCGATGACGTTCTCTATATTTAGATAAGCCTGCAACGGCTTGCCCGGCTGCCCCACGGCATACGCTTCGTCCGCCTTGAAGCGATGCAGGGCGTAACGGTCCTCATGCGAGTACATCGCGACCGTACGAATGCCCAATTCATGCGCGCTGCGAAACACGCGAATGGCAATTTCACTGCGGTTGGCGACAAGCAGTCGGCGAATCGGCTTCATGGGACAATGAGGCTGCCTCGAGGGGCAGTGCGAAGGCGATGGATCTGAGAACCGCTCCGTTGGCAGCCAGAGCGCAGCCTCACATCATAGCCGGGATATCCCAGCCTGTTCAGCCGCAAACCGCCCCCGTCTCAGGCTCCTTTCCTCGGCGGCCCGAAAGGTTCGCAGCGCAGTGGGAAAACAGGCATCGAATCCAAAAGCCCGTCGCCCCCCAGGCTTAATTCGTCACTCAATACGGCGGCGCACATCTCCGTCTGGAAAACCCAAAGCCGGTAGGGCTCGGTACAATCATGGCTATTCGAGAGTCTTCTTTTAAGTCCGGCTTTGAAGGGCTCGTGCAGGCCTTTGCTCTAGGAAAATAAACGCGGAGCCTAAAGTCCTTGAAGGTCCGCACACGGCGACGCAGCGTTGGTTGAAGGAATGCAGGCCTGAGAGCGAATTACACCCAACGGCGCCGCCGCAAGGAATTACATTGATGTTCGAGTACCTAAGAGAAATTTCGACTCGACTCGACGAGGCCGCCGCCGCAGGAAAGACCGGCGGTGGACAGAGTGTAAAGGCCCCCCCTGCGGACCCGATATCGCTTTTTCGCGGCTTTGCCGAAGAAATTACTCAATTGGATGCCCGTGACTTCGAGCCGTCTGTTCGAGCTGAGTTCGTTGAACTACGTGCATTCATAAAACATCTTGCTGGAAAGCAAAGTGGCCTCATTGTCTCATCATGCGCGCTCTATGTGAGAAAGGTCATTCCACTTCTCGACGCGTACCAAGGTGAAGGTTCTCGGGCTATCACCCGTGATTTCTCATTCGTCAATGAAACGGAAGTGAAAAAGATAATCGAGCGTGACTACAAAGAACTCAAGCTTAGAGCGTTTCCCGATGGAGCGTGGAAAAGTACCGTCATTTTGAGTGGCGGGATTCTAGAAGCCATTCTTTATGATCAGCTTACGAAGGACCCCGCGACGATCGCTTTGGCAATGGCAAGCCCAGACGCACCGCAGAAAGGACGAAAGACCTCGAGAACGACTAAGAACATCGCCAGCCATGCTTGGCAGGATCAATGGAACCTGGCTGACATGATCAAGGTCGCTGCTGACATCGGCCTGATTTCTCAGTCCAATGAGGACTCGGTTGACGAGGTATTGCGAGAGTATCGGAACTATGTTCACCCTCGCGTCGAAGTCCAAAAAGGCATTTCAATTTCCGAAGGTCACGCGATGACTTCCGTCGGATGCTTGGAAGTAATCATCGACAAACTGAAGTGACTTATGGCAACAGACTTCCCATGGCCGGAGAAGGGTGACGCAGCCTTCGTAGAAGGTGACGATGATTTCGCCTTTTGCTTGACGAATATCTTCCCGCACTACACCTTCAAGGCCGACGCCTTCAAGTTTGCCGGCGATACTTTGTTGGATACGCATCTGGAGGGCGGGGGGACCGCACAAGACGCTCTTTTCTTCCCCGTTGCGTATCTCTACCGCCACGCCATCGAGTTGCGCCTGAAAGACATTATCTACATAGGCGTCCAACTCGGCCTCGTCAGAGCCAAGGATGTTCCGAAGAAGTCGCATAACCTCGCCCAGCTCTGGGGCCTTGCACGCAAGGCCATCATCGCTCGATGGACCGATGGCCCGGAGGTCCGCATCGCGGGAACGGTCATCAAGGAGTTTCATGATGCAGACGAAAATGGCCAGTCGTTTCGCTAAGACATGCCTTCCCAATCCAATAATTTACCCCATCGCATCTCGCCAATCGACCTTCGAAGGACTGTGGATCGAACCTTTAGCTTTCTAGATTCATGCTGGGATGGCTTGAGCGACAGTCTATCGGACACGATGGAGAGCGCTCGTTAGCCGGGCTGTGCTGCGTGCAGCCCGCGACGCGGCGACCAGTCATATGGTCGTGCCGGTCAGTTCCCGCCAACGGAGCGCCCGATCGAATAAAAGGGTGTGCCTTCCTTTCCGATGCTCTCCCGCTTGTTCCTCCGCGATCACCCTTCATTCCATTCCGTTCCTCTTTGCGTCCCCCTTTGCGTCTAATGGAGAGGGGAGGGTCAAAGAGGGAAGCGCCAAAGGGGACAGGTAACTACCGTTTAGATCCGGCTCAGGCACAATCATTCTCTATGTAAGGCACGTATCCTGGAGAAGCGGCTGGCCGCCGGCGAACGCGGAAAGGTTGGCCGCCGTGACGCGGGCGATCTCAGCCAGCGCCTCATGGGTCAGGAACGCCTGATGGGCCGTAATGAGAACATTGGGGAACGTGAGCAATCGAGCTAGGTCGTCGTCGTGCAAGATCTTGCCCGAGAGATCCTCGAAGAACACGCCTTCCTCTTCCTCGTACACGTCGAGCGCCACGCCGCCAAGACGGCCCGACTTGAGCGCCGCGATCAGCGCCTTCGTGTCGATGAGCGCGCCGCGGCTGACGTTGATCAGAATCGTGCCTGGCTTGACCAATTCGAGCGTTTCGCGGCAGATGATGTGGTGCGTCTCCGGCGTGAGCGGGGTGTGCAGCGAGATGACTTCGCACTCGCTCGCGAGCGTGCGAGCGTCGGTGTACTCGACGCCGTGCTGCTGCGCCCACTCGACCGACGGGAACACATCGTAAGCGAGCACCCGCATCCCAAAGCCACGCAGAATCTGCGCGGTGATGCGGCCAATCTTTCCCGTGCCGAGAATGCCTGCCGTCTTTCCGTGAAGATCGAACCCAACCAGCCCGTTGAGCGCAAAATTCAGATCATGCACGCGGTTGTTGGCCCGCGGAATCTTGCGATTGAGCGCCAGCAGCAGCGCGACGGCGTGCTCGGCGACCGCATAGGGCGAGTAAGCCGGCACGCGCGTCACCGAGAAGCCAAGCTCCTTCGCCGCGGCAAGGTCGACGCTGTTGAAACCGGCGCAGCGCAGCGCGACATGCTTCACGCCCAGGCGAGCGAGCGCCTCGAGGCAGGGTCGATCCACGCGGTCATTCACAAACGTGCAAACGGCTTGCGCCCCCTGCGCCGCCGCGGCCGTTTCGGCCGAGAGCCGGCATTCCATAAAACGCCACTCGATGTCGAGGCCCACGGACGCGCGCTGGAGCGGTTCACGGTCATAGGGTTTGGCATCGAAGACGGTGGTCTGCATCATCGTCCCAACTCCCCTGTTCGCATCCTCGTGATCGCATGGCTGACGCCGTACATCGTAGCTCGCGCCCCTTCTGCGCCCATCCGCCCCCAACTGTCCGCCCCACCGGACACTTCGAAGGGCCAGGGTCCACGATCCGTTTTTCGTGTCTTTCGTCTTTTTCGTGGTTCAGTCCCCTCCGTGTCCTCCGTGCCTCCGTGCCTCCGTGGTTAAATCCCCTCAAAAAAACTTCCCGAAATCTCTCCGCACAGTGCTAGAAATTGTGCCACCGCTTCTGCTAGGCTCAGGGGGTATCTCTAAACGTACGTTCACGTGACAAAAGCAAAGGATAGGAAGCGTAATCCCTCCGAAATCCTACTCATACTCTTACTCCTACTCTTACTCGAATTGAGACCGGACCAATGCGAGTAAGAGTGAGAGTATGACCAAAACGCCCGATCAACCTCCCATCCACCATGCACCACTCACTCCCCCTCACCTCCGTTTCCGACCTTGGCGTCCTTGGCGTCCTTGGCGGTTCCTCCCCGTTTCCTCAAGCGGACACAATGCCTACCAAAGCGGACAGTATGAAGCCCAAAACGGACACTATGAGCCCCAAAGCGGACACAATCCCAGAGCCCATTTCCCGCCAACCCCCGAG
>JANOIK010000577.1:0-2305 GCA_031407585.1 Planctomycetota bacterium
CTTGCCTTCTTGCGCAAGTTGTTTGAGCTGACGACCCTTCAAAGGTCCAGCCTGGCACGCATCGATTTTGCAGTACCACTCGTCAGCCACAACAGAAATCTCCACAAGCCAGGTAACAGTCTAGCGTCGGCGAAAGTCCGGCGCCATGCAGAGGTGAGAATGCTGAAAGGCGAGTCTCGTACAGCCACGAATCCCCGATACAGCATGAAGAAGGCGGAGTTCACAGGAGGCAACAGAGAGAACTGAAAAGTCCGGTAGAGCGGACAAATCAAACTCTGTTCCCTCCGTTCGCTCCCGTCCAATCCCCGTCTTCTTTGCGTCCCCCCTTTGCGCCTCTGCGCCTTTGCGAGAGGCCCCCCTCCCCATCAGCGTCCATCAGCGTGAATCAGCGGTTAAATTCTTTACCTGCTCTGTTCCCTCTGTTGCCTCCTGTCCAATCCCCTCCCCCTTCTCTCTTCGCATCCCTCTCTGCGTCTCTGCGCGAACTCTTCCCCATCCGCGTAATCCGTATAATCCGCGGTTAAATTCCTTATGTGTACACTTGTTTCAAACGGCAAATCCCTGTACCATACACCTGTCGCCCAAACGACGCCTGTTCTTTGACAACCTAGCCCTGCTCCACGCCCACGATGCCCGTCATCCGGCGGCGGCGCTCGGGTGGAAAATCGTCGTGCGTTTTTCCACCCATTTCGAAGGCGCCCACGCGCGGTTTTTCCAAAATTCAACGAGTTCTGTCACCTCGCCAAGCGTCGGAGTCTCGTGATTCCCCGCGTGGCCCAAAATCGCCTCGTACAAAATTATGGGATTTTGAACGCATCAGTGCGATTTCCCCTCAGGCGCTCCAAAATTCAAACGCAAACCCCGAGAAAACCAGCGTGGAGTGCCCCAAATGTGTCACCAACGCCGAAAACGACAGCTCCAAAATCGAGAGGCGCCGCCCAGGCAACCGCCCCTCCCCATCCCTCCTATCTCCCTGCTCTCCGCCCCCTGCTCCCTGCTCGCTCCAACCGCCGTTTACCCACCCTCGCAGTTTCCGTATCTTCCCCGACGACTCATGGCCACTAGCCCCTCCATTCGGAGCCCGGATATGGAAGCCCGCCGTTTTTCACGCCTGTTCGCGATGGTTGCTCTCGTCGCCGCACTCGCCTCCGCTCGCCTCGGCGCCGCTCAGGAGTTCCGCATCGAGACCGACATCTACGTCGGCGACGCCGAAGAAGCGACCAGCCACACGGTGACGCTGTTCGAGAAATCCGCGGTCTACGAGTTCGTCGACAATCCCGAGCAGACCATCGTCTATCGCCAGACGTCGACCGAGCACCCGGCTCAGTTCATCCTGCTGGACGCCGCGACCGAGCGCCGCACTGACATCGACGTCGAGCGGGTGTCGAAGCTCATGGAAAAGCTGTCCGGCTGGGCCGCCGAGCAGGACGATCCGCTGCTGAAATTCTCGGCCAGCCCGAAGTTTGCCGAGACGTTCGACGCCGAGACGGGCAGCCTCACGCTCACCGGCAGCGAGTGGACCTATCGGGTCGCAACGGTCGAAGCCAGCGATCGAGCCGCGCTCGATCGGTACCGGAAGTTTACGGATTGCTACGCCGAGCTGACCTCGATGCTCTACAGCTCGCCGCCGCCGGGGCCGCGGCAGGCGCTCAACGCGGCGCTCGACAACCACGGCGTCGTCCCCGTCGAGATCCGCCGCACGATCGGCGGCGACGAGGCCAACATCGTGCGGGCCGTCCACCTCTTCACGTGGCGCCTGTCACGCGACGATCGGGCCCGGCTGGACGAAGCGCAGAAGCAGCTCGCCAACTACAAGAAGGTCGAGAACGAAGCCTTCATCGCCGCCCGCGTGAAGCAAGACGCCGTCCGCGGGCAGTCGAAGTAGCGAGCCGCGTACGACCGGCCGAGCGTCGACTAACCCCGCACCAGCGCGTGAAACCGCTTGGTGAGATCGCGGGTGATCGGCCCGGGTTTGCCGTCGCCGATCACACGGTCGTCGACCCGCACCACGGGAATGACCTCCGCGGCCGTGCCGGTGAGGAAGCACTCATCGGCGACGTACACGTCGTGCTTCGTGAGCGCCGGCTCGGTGACGGTGATGCCGGCCTCGCGGGCCAACTCGATCACGGCGTTCCGCGTCACGCCCTCGAGAATGCCAGCATCAAGCGGCGGCGTCATCAGGCGGCCGCGCTTGACGAAAAAGATGTTATCGCCGGTGCACTCGGCGATCTCGCCCTTGTGGTTCAGCATGAGCGCTTCGACGCACCCGGCCTTGAGGCCCTCGATCTTGGCCAGGATGTTGTTG
>JANOIK010000613.1:0-18318 GCA_031407585.1 Planctomycetota bacterium
CGGGCCTACGACGATTACGACGCCCTGGAACAGGCGGCCGTCGATGCCTGGCAAAAAGCCGCACTCGACGCCGACCTCATGAAAACTGTTTGCGCCGCTCCCTACCTCGAACGCGCTACTTCAACTTAGAATGCGTATGAGTTGGCGTTTGGACGTTAAACCTCGCGCCAGTTCTGGAGCGTCAGTCCGTCGATCCATTCGAAGTGCCGCGTGTTGGCGGTCACCAATGTTAAGTCGTGGACCAATGCCGACGCCGCGATGATGAGATCGACGTCTTCGCGCGGAAGTCCGCCAGCGCGGGCTTGAATCCATAAGTCCGCGGCCCGATCGAGCACTTGCAAATCGACGTCAAGTACGATTTGCTCAGCCAGAAGTTGGTCAAACTGTGCGAGGCGTTCTACTTTTGGAGGTTCCCGAAGCCACCGCAGAATCTGATAGCAAGTGATTGCCGAGATGGCGACTTGCGAGTGGGAGCGAAAATAAGCCTCCGCTCTGAGGCGAACTGTGTCGTCCTGCTGCTTTAGCAGATCGGACAAGATGTCCGTGTCGAGTAAGACGATGTCCATCGCGACTACGAGTTATCAGACAGCTTGAGAGACGTTGACATCGCGGCGTCATAGTCGGCCCGCTCCGCGTCGCTCAGGTCCGTGAGAACGCTGAAGCTGGCGGGCACGGCCCACGTCCCGGGGGCCGAGGGGCCGCCGCGGCCGCGTTCCCCGCCAAAGAATCTGACCACGACGTCGGTCCCACCGTCCATCACGCGGACGACAACTTTTTGAAACCCGGCGAGCGAACGGCCAAGCAGCGTTTCGGCCGCTTGCCGCTCGGCGGGCTGCAAGTCGCTGATATTGCGGGAGATGGTTTCCATAGTTCCAGTCTACTCCGCAGATTGAGCCTGGGGCAACTCGATTCCGCCGCTCAACCCTCGGGCTTCGGGGGTTGCTCGCCGTACTTGGCTTCGTACATGGCGGCGAACCGGGATTCGAAGTCGGGGTGGCAGATGAAGCACTGGGGATCGGGGCGGTCGTGCTTTTCGCACCACTGGCCTTTGCGCTGGAACTCCGCGGCGAGCTTGCTGTCGCAGAGACCGCAGACGGATTCGGGAACGCCGTGCTCTCCGCACCACCAGCCGCCGTGGGTGTGGCCGTGCTCTTCGTGGTCGCCTTCTTCGGCGTGTTCATCGGCGTCGGCGACGACTTCAGGCTTCTCGGCGGATGTGCAGCCTGCCGCGAATGGCAGCGCGGCGCACAGGGGTAATAGTTTCAGTAGGTTGAGCGTTTTCATGGCGTGTCCTCCGTGGAAGTGGGATTTCGGAAACCGGGGGCTAGCGCCCGCCGGCTGATTAACGAGGTCTCGAGGGATTCAACTGGCTCCGATCAACTCTGGTTCTTCGACAAATGCGGCGATTGGCGTTGGCCCTTTGGGCGAGTCGCCGGCGACGCGATTGAATATCAGGTACAGCACGCGCAGCACGAGCAGCGACATGATCATCGAGCCGATGACGCCGCCGATGACGACGGTGGCGAGCGGGCGCTGGACCTCGGCGCCGACGCCGTCGCTGAGCGCCATCGGTAGGAATCCGAGCGCGGCGACGAGCGTGGTCATGAGCACGGGCCGCAGGCGGGTCACGGCGGCTTGCGTCACGGCATCGTCGAGCGGGACGCCGCGGTCGCGTAGCTGGCGGATGTAGGAGACGAGAATCATGTCGTCGAGCACGGCGACGCCGCTCATGGCGATGAAGCCGATGGCGGCGGAGATCGAAAACGGCATGTCGCGCAGCCAGAGGGCGAAGATGCCGCCGACCCAGGCGAACGGCACGCCGGTGAAGACGCGGAGCGCGTCGACAATGTTGTGGTACGTCATGTAGAGCAGGCCGAGGATCAGCACGAGGGCGAGGGGGACGACGATGAGCAGCCGCGTGCGTGCGCGCTCCAGGTGCTCGAACTGGCCGCCGTATTCGACGCGGTAACGCTCGCCGGGCAGCGCGACTTCGGCCGCGATGCGCTGCTTCGCCTCGGCCACGAAGCTGCCCAGGTCGCGGCCGCGCACGTTGGCGGTGATCGTGATGCGCCGCTGGCCCCATTCGCGCGTAATCGTGGACGGCCCCTCGACGACTTCGATCGAGGCGAGCCGCGCCAGGGGAATGCGGCCGTCCTCCGGGGTGAGCACCAGCATCGAGCCGATGGCTTTGGGGCTCGCCCGTGATTCCTCGGGCAGGCGCACGACCAGCGGAAAGCGAAGCTGCTCTTCGACGACTTCCCCCAGCGGCTGGCTGCCAATCGACTCGACCATATCGAGAATCGTGCGGACCGACACGTTGTAGCGCGCGGCCTGGTCTTGCTTGACCTTGATCTGCAGCATGGGCTGGCCGATGAGTTGCTCGGTGCTTACGTCGGCGGCGCCGGGGACCGAGCCGAGCACGCCTTCGATTTTCGCGGCGGTGTCTGCCATCAGGTCGAAGTCGTCGCCGTAGAGCATGACGCCGAGGTCGGCGCGCACTCCGGAGACCATTTCGTTGAGCCGCATTTCGATCGGCTGCGAGTAGGCGAGGCGCTGGCCGGGCAGGTCGCGAAGCACCAGGTCGAGCTTCTCGGTGAACTCGGCCTGCGTGACCGCCTTGGTCCACTTGTCGCGCGGGGTGAGCGTGACGAACAGGTCGGTGAGTTCGACGCCCATGGGGTCGGTGGCGATCTCGGCCGAGCCGACGCGGCTCCAGACGTTCTCGACTTCGTCGGGAAACTCTTTGAGGATCGCCTGTTCCATTTCGGTGTTGTAACGGATGGATTCCTCGAGGTCGGTCCCCGCGAGGCGCGCGACGCCGATGGCGATGGCGCCCTCGGAGAGGCGGGGGATGAACTCGGCGCCGAGGTGCGGGGCGATCATGCCGAACGCGACGATGAGGACGCTCGCCGCAAAGCCCACGACGGCGAGCTTGTGGTGCATTGCAAATTGCAGGATCGGGTAGTGGATCTTGTGCGCGAGCCGCATGATCCAGGGCTCGCGGTGCTCGAGGCGCTTCGGCAGAAAGTAGCTGGCCAGCACGGGCATGAGCGTGAGCGAAAGCACCATCGACCCGGCCAGTGCGAAGATGACCGTCAGCGCCATCGGGCGGAACATCTTGCCTTCGACGCCCTCGAGCGTGAGGATCGGCAAGTACACGATCATGATGATCAGCTCGCCGAAGAGCGTGGGCCGGCGGACTTCGACGGCGGCGTCGCGGATGATTTCGAGCCGCGATTTGCCGTCCGCGTTCTGCCCCAGGCGGCGAACGCAGTTTTCGATCATTACGACGGAGCTGTCGACGATCATGCCGAAGTCGATGGCGCCCAGGCTGAGCAGGCTGGCGGCGATGCCGAAACGCAGCATGCCGGTGAACGCCAGCAGCATCGAGAGCGGTATGGCGACGGCGACGATGAGCGCTGCCCGGAAGTTTCCCAGGAACGCGAAGAGCACGGCGACGACGAGCAGGCCGCCCTCGAACAGGTTCTTGCGCACCGTGTCGATCACATAGTCGACCAACTGCGTGCGGTCGTAGACCGGCGTGAGGATGACGTTACGGGGGAGCGAGCGCTGCACCTCGGTGAGTTTGTCCTTCATCGCCCAGGTGACGATGTGGCTGTTTTCGCCCATGAGCATGAAGCCGAGGCCGAGCACCGCTTCGCCCTGGCCGTTGGCAGTGACGGCGCCGCGGCGGATTTCGTGGCCGATTTCGATCGTGGCGACGTCGCCGACGGTGACCGGCACGCCGCGGCTGGCGGTGATGACGATCTGCTGAAGCTGGTCGACGCCCGTGGTGCGACCGAGGCCTTGCACCAGCAGCATGCCTCCGTCCTGGGTGATGTTGCCGCCGCCGACGTTGAGATTGTTGCGGCGGACGGCTTCGACGACTTCGTTGAACGTGAGGCCGTGCTTGATCAGCTTCTGCGGGCTGATCTGCACCTGGTACTGCTTCTCTTTGCCGCCCCAGCTATTGATTTCGGCGGCGCCGGGCACGGTTTTCATCGTGGGCTTGATGACCCAGTCGTGAATCGTGCGCAGTTGCGTGGGCCCGGTGCCCTGCCCTGTGACGACGTAGTGGAACACCTCGCCGAGGCCGGTGGCGACGGGGCCCATCTTGGGGTGAGCGGCGCCGGCGAGCAGGTCGACCGCGCCGAGGCGCTCGTTGACCTGCTGGCGGGCGAAGTACACGTCGACGCCGTCTTCGAAGATCACCACGACCTGCGACAGGCCGAACTTCGAGATGGAGCGGAGCTCTTCGAGCTGCGGCAGGCCGCTGAGGGCTTGCTCGACGGGGATCGTGATCTGGCGTTCGACTTCCTCGGGTCCGAGCGCGGGGGCGACGGTGTTGATCTGCACCTGCACCGGCGTGGTGTCGGGGAAGGCGTCGACGTCGAGCCGCTGCAGCGACCAGACGCCGAGCGCCGCCATGGCCGCGACGGCTAGCAGCACGACGACGCGGTAGCGCAGCGAGAGGTCGATGATGCGGTTGAGGAAGTCCATGTAAGAAGCTGTTAGCGATTAGCCCTTAGCGGTTAGCCAGAAAGGAGTGCGTGGCGGTTAGTCGTCGTAGCAGCCGCAGCCGGCGCCGAGGTTGCCGCGGAGCAGTTGGGCGAGCAGCACGGCGCTGCCTTTCGCTGCGACGATTTCGTCGGGCAGCGCGCCGGCGAGCAGCTCGACGTAGTCGCCGTCGCGGGCGCCGGTGCGCACCTGCCGCACGTGGAAGACCTTCGGCGAACCCTTTTTCATGAAGTTCTTGTCGCGGACGAAGACGAACTGGGCGTCGGGTGTGGACTGCACGGCCGCGGCGGGAACGACGACGGCGTGGGGTTCGTCGCGGAGGATGATGCTGCCGGCGCCGAATGTCTTGTCGCGGAGGGCGCCGTCGGCGTTGTCGACGGCGACGCGAACCTCCAGCGTGCGCGTGTGATCATCGACGGCGGGGCTGATCCACGAGACTTCGCCTTTGACCGGATCGCCGCCGTCGTCGGGCGTGAAACGCACGGGCAGGCCCCGCTTCACATACTTGGCGTCCTCCTGCCGCACGTTGAGGACCAGCCATAGCCGGCGCGGGTCGGCGACGGTGAACAGGAGGTCGGAATTGCTCACGACTTCGCCCGCCACGACGTCGGACTCAACGATGACGCCGTCGTACGGGGCGCGCACGGGGATCAGGTTCGCGGTCTTCATCCCCTCGGGCAGACTGGCGGAATACTGCTCCGGCACGCCGAGGAACCGCAACTCGTCGGCGACTTCGGAGGCGTCGCGCTCCTCAAGGTGCGTGGGCGGCTCGAGGCCCAGGTTGGTCAGCGCTTGGCGGTTCGAGATGACGGCGATCTGTGCCTCTTGCTGAGCGGCTTGGGCTTCGATGAGCGCCTTGCCGGGGAGTGCGCCGCTGTTGACGACGCCCTGCAGCCGCTCGACGGTCGTGGCCCGGAGTTGGAGTTGCACGATCGATTGAAGCAGGTTGGCCTTGGCCTCGCCCACATGGGCGGCGTCGACCAGGGCGAGCACGTCGCCCGCCACCACTTCGTCGCCGACATTCTTGAGCACGAACGCGACCGAGCCGGGGACCTTTGCGGAGAGGTGCGCCACGCGGCGCGGATCGAAGGCGAGCTCGCCGCTGGCGGCGATGGCGTCGCTCATGGAGCGCTCGAACACGACGTCGACTTCGACGCCCGCCTCTTCGGCGCTGGCGGCGGTTGCGAACTGCACGAGGCTCGTGTGGAGCCTGTTGACGCTGTTGTTCTCGGGGCGAGCGAGTACGGCGATGGCCGTGGCGGTGTCGTAGCGGGGGAGTTTGGGCGCGCCGGCGACCTGGGCCAGTTCGGGGTGATCGATCACGCACTCGGCGACGCCGTGAACGCGGCAGAAGCCGAACTCTGCGGGCCGCGGGAAGAGGTTCCCGTTGCAGGTGACGCACGCCGACTCCGGGACGAGGTGCTCATCGCACCAGTCCTCGGCCTCAGGTTTCGTGCTTCCTGTGAGCTCGGAGAGCTTTGGCAGCTTCCATCCCGTGTGGTGGCCCACGTAGAACACGCCGCCTAAGAGGGCGTACACGAGCACGTTGGGTAGGGCGCGGAGCCAGCCGCCTCCGGCATGCGGTTGCACGGCGGCAGTGCCAGGCGCGGGGGCGAGTGTGGTTTGAGCTGGTGCGGACATGGGAGCGCACTCCAAAATACGAAAGCAACCGGACAGAAAGTCGCAAAAATGGGCGACGGCTCAACGCGCAGCGCGCGAGCAACGGCAGCAAAGATAGCACTGCGTTAGCAGCGCAGCGCCACCGCACTCAAGAAGTTGAGCGGCAAAGAATCGCCTAAAGGCGACGCTGCCATTGAGCGCGAGACGCCGAGAACGGCGAGCGTAAGTTGCGACGGCACGAATCCCCAGTCGCTCGGGGTCGCGTGCAAATCAACGGCCAAGGCGGCCGCTCGCGAGACGGTCGCGGCGTGATGGCGCGACACCAGGCGATGCGTGCAGTCGCAATCGACTGGCTCGAACGCGATGCCAGCGATTTCAACTTGCGATTCGTGCTCGTGACAGGCCCCTGCCGTCGAATCGCAAGCCTGATGCGCGTCGGCCTCGCCATCTGTGCAGCAATAGCAGGCCTGAGGGCCGCCGTCGATGCAAACGGCGCCTTCGCGGTCGACGCACAGAAACACGGGGCCGCCCGCCGACGCCGCCACCTGGGCGACTACGAGGGCCAGCAACGTGACTGCTTTAAGCATGACCGGGCGGTGCGTTCGGGACGAGTTCGAAACGATGGCGGAGCGGCATTGCGGATGCTAGCCAATTCTACCACGTTCTGCTTTTATCGGCATCCACCACACGGGTCAACCGACGAATACGCGCACTTTCGCCTTCTGTTTCCGGCGCCGGCGTGCCCGCTACTGCGAATCTGGGTGGTCGTAGCTGCCCGAAAGCATGAGGCCCCGCAGCATTTCGACGCTCTGACAGAGCTGGCCCAAGGCGGCGAGATATTCGAGGTTCGCCTGGAAATAGGTTCGCTGGACAGTCAGGTAGTCCAGAAAATTGAGCTCCCCGACGCCATAGGCCTGCGTCGCGGCGTCGAGAGTCTGCTGGGCCCGGCCGAGGATCTCATCGCGAATGGTGTCCGTGCGCGCGAGCGCCGTTTCGTAGAGCTGAAACTCGCGGGCCAAGTCGCGCTGCAGGCGCAGCTCGACCATCTCGAGCCGACGCCGCGCGGCGATGAGCTCGCCTTGCGCCTGCGAGATGCCGCCCTGGTTGCGGTTCCACACGGGGATCGGCAGTGTGACCTGGGCGCCCGCGATTGTGTACTGGGTCGCGTCGTCGTACTGCACCGATGCCTGCGCGATGACGTTGGGAATCGGTTCGACCTGCGCCCGCGCCAGCGCGACGCGGGCCTTCTCGATCTCTGCCATCGCGCCGGCGACTTCGGGGCTTTCGCGCAGAAGCTGGCACAGCGTCTCGTCCCACGATAGGGCCCAGCGAACGGATTCCACATCGGCCGATAGCGGTTGCAGCGGTAGATCGCACGAGCCGATGGCCGCCGCTAGTTGGCGCCATGCACCGGCGAACGTACTTTCGGCTTGCACCAGGTCGATGTTCGCGCGTTGGCTCTCGATCTCTGCCTGCAGCAAATCGGTGCGGCGGCCTTCCTGGGCCTGCAGCAGGGCGTCGGCCGTCGAAACCGACTGCCGGCCGACCGTCTGCAAACTGCGGACGAGCGTCACGCGCTGTTCCGCGATGTAGGCGTTGTAGAACGCGAGCCGAACGTCGGTCAGCACGCGCTGCTGCTGGGCGGCGAAATGCTGTTCGAGCCGCATGACTTCGCGGCCCTCGACGGCGCGGTTGAGCCGCAGTTTGTTCCCGCGCACGAACTCTTGGCCGACGATCAGCCCTTCTTGCCCGGCCTGGCCGTCGTTGCCGATTTCGCTGCCGAGGTATCCGACCTCGGGGTTGGGCGGCAGGCCGACTTGAAACTGGTGTCCGCGCGCGGCCCGCACCTGGGCGGCGGCTTCGGCGAGCGACGGGTTCGAGCCGAGCGCCATTTGCTCGACCGCGTCGAGCGTCAGTCCCTCCGATTCCGAAACGACCGGCGGCAGAACTTCCGGGGGCCGCTGAGCCACGTACTCGGCGGGCGGCAGGACGACGAGCTCGTGCTGCGCACGCGCCCGCCCTCCCGCGGCGAGGAGAAAACTTGCGCAGAGGGCGACGGTCGTTCTGCGCATGGCGTGGGAGATGTGGAGTTCGTGGTGAGAATCGGTGCGGATTGAAACGCTTCGTCCTTTCGACATCGACTCATACGCCGTGCGCCGGATAGCGGCGACGGAACAACCGTTACAGCTTCTCACGGCAGGTCAGGCGCCAGCGGCGAAGCGTGCGAAGCTTTTCCGGCTGCGGAAAGCCTTCTCAATTGTCCGTGCGCACCGGTTCGATGCCTTACGACGAGTCGCGCCGTCCCACGGCCCGCCGCCAGCAATGCTGGCGTGCGATCGAGGATGCGTCGCGGCAAGAACTGATTCGCTGTCGTTCGAGGGGGAACGCCTGCCGATGCGGTCTCGACGTTTTTACGCGAAGGCGCCCCGATCGTTGTCGGGCCGAGCCGCGGCGGTGTTCGTCGCCGGCGGGCTCTTGGCGTACTGCTGCGCGCCGTCGGACGAACTGCCGAACTTGCCGGCAGTGCCGTTGCCTGCCGCGGGCGAGAGCGCGACGGTGAGCGAGGAAGTGCAACTCTTGTTAGCGCAGGGCGGGTGCCCGGGGTGGATTGCGCTCGCCGGCGACGAGCAGTTGCAAGCGTCGCTCAACGAAGGCGGCGTCATTCGCCAGCAGTCGTGGCACGAGACGGCGGCGCGGCAACCGCAATCGCCGCCGAGCGTGCAGTATCCAGAACCCGTACGCGTGGCGGCCGCGATTCGCGGTTCGTCGCCGGAGTTGTTTGCCGAACCGCCGACGCCTGCCGTGCGGCGGCCGCCGACGGGCGCAGGGCCGGCGCTGCAACTCGTGCAGCTGCCGCCGGTGACTGACGACGAGGAACTGATTCCTGAGAGCGAGGACTTGCTGAGGACGTCGCCCGAAATCAGCGGCGACGCGCCCCTTTCGGACGAGACGCCGGCGGCCGAAGCGGAGGGCGAACTCCCTAACGCCGAAGAAGCCAACGACGACGCGGCCCTGGGGGCTACGGACCCGCCTTCAGCGGAAAATCCGTCGATAGCGACGCCGCTTCCCCCCACGACGACGCCCGACGAAGAAGATCTGCTCGACGCCGCCGACGACCTGCTCGTCCCGCCGCCCGTGCGTCAAACGCCCGAGCCGCTCCCGACCCTGCCGGGGCCGGCTCTGGTTCCGGCGCCCGCGCCGGCGATCGTCCCGCCCGCTGCAACCGGACCGAGTGCGACGCCCATTACGCCGGCGGACTCGGCCGCAGCTCCTGCCGCGTCGCCCGCCGCCCAAACGAGCTGCGAATTCGTGGCGAAATCGCTTTACCCTGCAGCGGCCGAGTGCCGCGTGTGCCACGAGAAGATCTACGACGAGTGGAGCATGTCGAGCCACGCCTACGCGTTCGTGTCGCCCATGTTTCACAAGTTCGAGCAGAAAATCAACGACGTCGCCTCGGGCACGATCGGCTACTTCTGCTATCGCTGCCACACACCGGCGGGCACGAGCCTGGGGATCTCGCGGGCGGCGCCGTTGTGGGATGTGCCGCAAGTCGCGCGCGAGGGCGTGACATGCGTCGCGTGCCATCGCATCACCGAGATGTACGGGAAGACGAACGGCGAGCGCCGCATCGAGCCGGGCCCCATCTTCGCTCCTGTGTATGGCACGATCGGCGGCGACGGCGTGGCGATCGCCGCGGCGCAGAAGAGTCACTTCAAGGTCCACACGTCGCCGCACGACCAGGGGCCGGGCGTCGACATGCACGCCTCGGGCGAGTGTTTTCCGCAGTTGGGGCAGAGCGAGTTCTGCACTTCGTGTCACCAGGTGGCCGTGTATCCGGGGATCAAGCTGGAGGTGGTGTGGGAGCAGTACCGCGCGTCGCCGGCGTGCAAGAAGGGCATCTCGTGCCAGAACTGTCACATGGGCCGCATTCCCGGCGTCCCCAGCGGCTACGAGAGTGGCCCGGCCGCGGTGATCAACAACAAGAACGTGCACCCCAACCGCAAGCACTCGAACCACACGTTCTACGGCCCGGGCTACTCGATCGCGCACCCTGGCGTGTTTCCGTTCAACCCGAAGGCCGATCGCTGGAGCGTGCGCGATTGGCTGACGTTCGATTGGCGTGCTGGGTGGGGAACCGACGCGTTCGAGGACGCGGTCGACGACGGCCGCATTCACGCGACGTTCCCCGACGTGTGGAAAGAGGCCGACGACCGACACGACGCGCGCGAGATCATTGACGACAACCTCAAGAAGAAGGCCGTGAAGGATCGCCTGCGAATGCAGGTGATGGAAAACGGCTCGCACGTCGACGGCCCGTTCTTCGAGGCGCCGGCGCGCGTTGGGCAGGAGCTTAAATTCTCGTACGTCGTAGTCAACCGCAACGAGGGACACAACCTGCCGACGGCGTCGCTCGGCGCCCAGCCGCAGTTGTGGGCCAACGTCGTGCTCATCGGCCCTCGCGGGCAGCGGCTGTGGGAGAGCGGCTACCTCGACGGCAACGGCGACCTCGCCGACATCCACTCGGTCGCGGTGCGCAACAAACAACTTCCGTTCGATTGGCAGTTGTTCAACTTGCAGACCATGTTCCTCATCACGGGCGCCAAGGGCACGGATCGCGAGTTTTACCTGCCGGTAAACATCGACGTCGACCCGCTGCCCTTCATTCGACCGGCGGGGCAACCGGTGTCGGTGATCAACCATCCGCCGTTTATACGCATGGAGGCGAGGTCGCTGGCGCCGCTGGGCTCGCGGAATGTGCCGTACAAGGTTCCTGGCCACTTGCTGTGCGAGCCGGGCCGTTACCGGCTGTCGTTCCGCATGCGCAATCGCATGGAGCCCATGTATTTCATGCGGTTCTGCGAATCGACGCCCGAGATGCAGCGGGCGATGATCGAGGGGACGCTCGACTTCCATGAGTCGAGCGTGGAGTTCGAGGTGCGATGAGCGGCGGTGCGGTTAGCTTCATGATTTTCACGCCAACATTGACGAGCACTCATGCGAGGACGCGCCGACGGCGCGTTGCCTCGGCGTTGCGCTTCGCGCTGAGCGCGATCGTCGTGGCGTTTGCGAACGTGGCTGTGGCTCAGCAGCAGATGGCGTCGCTGCCCTGCCCCACCGTCGCGCCGCCCGGATCGAGCTTCCAGCGATCGATCGGACGTTACGGGCCCGGGTTTGCCGTGCCACCGGGCGCGATTTCGGCCCACGCGCCATGCTGGGATCAGATGCCGACGCCCGACCCGAAGCAGCCGCCGCGGCACGAACCCATGCGACACGATTGCCTCAGTTCGGGCGCCGCGTACAACGAGCTCGACTTCTCGCCCGACCCGTGGCTCGACACGTTTACGTGGGACGAGTGCAGCGAGCTGGGCGTCTACGGCGGCAAGCACCTTAATGCCACGCAACGGCCTTGGTTCGAGTGTTTCACGCCGTTCTACCAGAACGGCCCGTGGCCGGCGTCGTACAACTGGTTTGGCCCGACGAACCCCGCGCGGCCGAAGTTTTACGTCTACGGGGACTTCCGTACGGGGGTGGCGAACAACAACAACGCGGGCAACGCGCAGACCGTGTGGGCGAATCGGCTGAATCTCGACATCGACCTGTCGCTTACCGCCACCGAGCGGTTTCACATGTTCTGGGGGCCGCTCGACGAGGCGAACCAGGGCACCGGGCTGATTTTCGACGCGAATCGCATCGACGTCGACGACCATCTCGATGGCTTCGACCAGAATACCGACGCGATGTTCTTCGAGGGCGACCTGGGATACATCCTTGGCGGGCTCAACGGCACGTCGGCGGCGTTCGACCTGCCGTTTGCCGTGGGGCTGATTCCCCTGGTGCTGCAGAACGGCATCTGGCTGGAGGATGGATTCGTGGGCGCCGCGGCGACGTTCCCCGCGCGGAACTCTCCGGTGTTCGACTTCGCAAATTTTGACACGACGCTGTTCGTCGGCTTCGACGAGCTGACGACGCCCGCGTTTGCCGGCGATGACAACGCCAACTTCGTCGGCGCCACGACGTTCATCGAGCGCCGCAATGCGTACATCGAGCTTGGCTGGGCGTACGTGGACGACCCGGCGAATCTCAATCGCAGCTACCACAACTTCGGCGCGTCCTACACGCGGCGGTATCTCAACCTCGTGTCGAACTCGATGCGGGCGATCGTCAACACGGGGCAAGGCGGGCCCGAGAATTCACGCACGGCCGATGGCGTGCTGCTGATCATGGAGAACAGCCTCATCACGCGGCTGCCGTATAACATGGTACCGTACTGCAACCTGTTCGCGGGGTTCGATCGGCCGCAGTCGCTGGGCCGGCTGCAGGGGCCTCTGAAGAATACGGGCATCAACTTTGAGAGCGACTTTCTCACGGGCTACCCGATCCTCGACGACTCGGCGAACAACACGGCCGGCGGTGCGCTCGGCGTCGATTTGCTCGGCGCGCAATTCGATCGGCAGCTTATCGTCGAGGCGGCCGTGGTACAGGCGTTCGACGACCCGGTGTTCCGCATTGCTCCTGGCGATGAATATGCCGCGGGGGTGCGTTATCAGCGCAAGCTGAGCCACGCGCTGTTGCTGCGGGCCGACGCCATGCACGGCTGGATCGAAAACAGCGACGACGTCGACGGCGTTCGCGTGGAGCTGCGGCACAAGTTTTAGTGGGCGGTGGGCAGTTCGGCGAGCTTTTCTTTACTGCCCACTGCCCGCCGCCCACTGCCCACTCTCCCCGTGATACCGATGGCAAAGGGTGCAGCGGTCGCCGGCGGCGGTAGGCGTGTGGCACGATGCGCACATCGACTTGCTCACGGTCTCGAACCCGGCGAGGAACTGTCGTGGATCGTCGGTGGCGTACGTGGGGGCTGTTGCCGGTTGCGATACGAGCTTGTGGCACGCGGTGCAGTCGCTCAACTGCGATTGCAGGACATGGGCGGCGTGCGAAAAGTAGGTGAGGCCGTGGTCGCCCTCGCGCGTGCCGCCGTTGTCGGGACTCCATTGAATGGCAAGTTTTCCGGCGGCGTCCCGCTCGATGCTGTGGCAACTGCCGCATTGGCCCGGCGCCGTGGGCAGGAGCGCCGCTCGCAGCAGCGGCTCGGCGACCTCGGCCCGCGGGCCGGTCGCCGCCTCTGCCAATGCATCGAGCCATGCCCGCAGCCAGGGATCGGCATGGCCCGTGGGTTGGTAGCGGAGCGAAAAGCTCGCGTCGTTGCGGAACCAGCCGCCCGGGGCGCTCGTCGTCGGCGTGGGATCATTCTCGCCGGATGCTTCGCCAAACCACCGGTCGCGATACGCTGCGACCGCAGCCGGCGATAGACGTGCCGAGATCGCGGCGAGTTCGGCGTTCGTCAACTCGCGGCCTAGCACAGCGGCGAGTCGTTCGGAAATCGCTTCGTCGCCGCGGGATGCGAGATCTTCGATGAGCTCTCTGAGTGCGTTTGCAATCGCCGCGGCTTGGCGAAGCTGCGGCTCGTCGTCGGGATCGACGTCGTAATAATCGAATCGCGGACCGAGCGCGGCAAGCGCCGTCGCCGTGTCGGAATCGGCCGTTAGCAGCAGTTTGCCGAAGAGCGGAATGGCGCCGTCGAAATCGCCGTCGGCGGCCGCGGGCCACGGCGCCGCGTCGGCGTTCGCGTCTGCCAACGCCGCAACATCGAGGGTGGGAAGTGCAATCAGCGGCACGCCGTCGGCGAGGCTTACCCCGAGCGCCTTGTCATGGCACGAGGCGCAGCTAGTCGCGAAGTCGCGCGTGAGTTGTCGCGTTCCCGTCGCGTCCGCCACGTGACAATCAGCGCAGGCAAAGTGTTGCTCCCTCGCGGGGTGATGTTTGAGCTGATGCGACGCATGGTCGAACATGATTCGCGTGCGTCGCTTGTACGGCCAATTGCCGAAGTCGGGATGGCCCTCGGCGAAACTGAGGTATTCCTCCTGGTGGCACGCCTGGCACGCGGCGTCCGTCATGGCGGTCAGGTCGTGCATGCGGCCCTGGTGCTCGCGGTGGCAGGCCGAGCACGCGATGGCCGCCGACGCGTCCCGCCGACCGTGGCCGCTGGCAGTTTGCACGAGGTCTTTCCACGGTATGTTGTGAGCCGCCGTCGCGAGCGCGGGTTGGATCGACGCCTTATGGCACTTCATGCAGAGGTCGGATTGTGTGACGGCGTCCGAGGTCGCGTCGTTTGAGGATGCCGCAATCCCCAGCCATTCACCGATCGTGCCGCTCGCGCCTTCGTGGCATTCCGCGCAGCGCATCGTCGCATTGGCGCCGTCGGCGAGGTGAGCGTGGTGGACAGAGAGCGGCCCCGGCGCGACGAGCTCATTGCGCCAAGCGCCGCCGAGCGCCATGCACGCAGCGCCGAGCGTTGCCACGAGAAACCCGACCACGAAACGCCCGCGGCGCGAGCGGAGCGATCGCACTGGCGTGCAACGATGCACGATCGCGCAGCTTCCATCCGGCCCCGGGCCCGCAGGACACGGCCCGCCGCGCATCGCAGAGCGGTTGCAGAGCCAGCGGTCGCCTTCGCGCTGCGGATGGCACGCCGCGGCGGCGGGACAGTGTCCGCCTGCCGACGGGCCCAGCGCGCACGGCGGGCCCTCGTCCGACAGCCCGCACTGCCAGGCTTGCTGGGGGCGCGAGTAGCCCTCGCTCGGCGGAAGGTCGCGCGGAGTTCTCACGGGGACCCTCCCGAGAACCGATACGCCATCCACGCATGAAGGCCGGCCGCCGCCAGCAGCGGGTAAGTGAGCCCCAGGTGCACGATGACCCACACGCGAAGCCGCCACTGGAGCGATTCGTGATAGTCCAAGTCGTCGCGGCTGCGAACGAGCGCGAACAAATCCTCGGCGATCCCGCGCTCGGCGTCGGACAAGTACCGCGTCGCCTCGGTCAGCTCGGCCATGAGCGACTTGCGGAGCCGGCTATCCGGCCATAGCCGGTATCTCCACCCGCGGCGGCGCGAGAAGTAGTCGAGCAGCCGCTCGTTGTAAAACTCACCAAGCGTTGTGGCGCCTGCCGTGCGCACGGCGCGGAGCACGGTGGCTTGGGCCCGATCGCGCAGTGTGCCGCGGAGGGCGGGGATACGCTCGTAAAGCACCTCTTCGCCCACGCGGCTCAGGCGGCGTGGAATCGTGCGCGTCCAGTAGAGGCCGACCAGACCGCTAGCGAACGTCGCCATGTAGAGCAACGCAAGCGTTGATTCGAGCAGGCCGGAGGGCAATCGCGCGCCAGCGTGCATTGCGAAAAGCCCGGCCGTGCCCAGTCCGGCGTAGATGTGTGCCTGCAGCCACGCGGCGGCCGATCCCAACGGCGGCGCGGGCAGCTTTTTGCGAAGATTCAGTAACGCAAGAAACCCGATCGTGCCCAAGAGCAGCCAACCGGTGAAGAAGCTCGACGAGCGGAGCGTTCCCTCGATCCATTGAGCCCACCACCACGCGGCGGCGAGCGCCGTTAGCGTGAGCGCTGAGTTCACGAGGCGGCGGCGGGCGAAAAACTTCATCGCGGAAAGAGAATGCGAGCTTACGATCGTGGAAGCTGTCACCTCGACGTGACGGCGGTGAAGCCTCGCTAGCGTAGCGGATCGCTGCGATGCGGCGAAGACGAATGCTGCGCGCCCTCAGCGGTTGACCCACTCCGCTACGTCGCCCAGATTTCCCAAATCCATGCGAATGAGTGCGTCGTGCGGGCAAGCCCGCTGGCATGCTGGGCCGCCGGCCAGGTCGGCGCACAGGTCGCATTTGGTCGCTTTGAGAATCGGCTGGTGCGTCGTCGCATCCGTCAGCACGGCGCCGCGGCGGTCGCGAATCTCGACCATCTGGATGTTGTCGTACGGGCAACTCTGGGCGCACACGGTGCACCCGATGCACGTCAGGTCGTTGATCCGCACGACGCCTGTCGCGGCGTCGCGGCCGATGGCGCCGGTGGGGCAGCCGATCATGCACACCGGGTCGACGCAGTGCATGCACGCATGGGCCGCCAGGAAAGGGCCGTGTCGCGGTCCCTCGCGCACGAATCGCGGATTGTTGTCATGCGTGGCGGCGCAGGCGCGGACGCAGTCGTCGCACCGCGTGCAGCGGTCCAGATCGATCACCATGGCCTGGGCACCGTTGATCAAACGCCGGTCCACGAGAAACTCGAGCAGGCCTTGGTCGACGAGCCCCCGCGGCGCGGGTGGCGGCGTCGAAGTCAATTCGGCAGCCGGCGTCTCGACGACGCCCTGAAAAAGTGCGCCGTGCTCCTTGGCAGTCGCGATCAGCGACTCGGGCGACGCGAGCGGATACACGAGCGACTCGAGCACGCGTTGCGGAATTCGCAGCACATCGACGTAACCGAGCGCTCGCAGCGAGGACCGCCACGGCACGTGCGATCCCGCGGCGGCGGATTCGATCGACTCGGCCAACCCGAACACTTGCCCGCGACCCAGGTAGGACGCCGTGCGATGGCCGTGGCCGAAGCGCTGGCTTTGGCGCCCGAACCCCGAGCGGATGAGGATCAACCCGTCGCACGGCGTGCCTTCTTCGGCGATGAGCGGCTCGTCGACAATCGCATCGCCGGGGCGTCGCTTCACGGCCGCTTCGAACGCGGCGTGCCAGTCGAACTCGCCGTGGCTCTCGAACACGGTGGCGTCGGCGACCGCCGCGAGGCGCTCGGGGGGCAAGTCGGCAAGCAGCGGAGTTTCGCGCAGGTGAACGCGCAGGCTGTTCTCGCAGTAGAGACGTTCGATGTGCTTACGCAGCGCATCGGTGCGCCGCATGAGATCGCGGAGGCCCTGCCAACGGATCTCCAGGACCGCGACGTCGCCCTCGGCGAACACCGTCGCCGATCGCGGGCTACGGGTCAGCGCGGCGAGCTCGCCGAAGAGTTCGCCGGCTTCCAGCACCACCGTGTTGGTGGCTTCCAGCACGCGCGGCACGTCTTGCAGGAATATGCGCGGCCGCTCGGCATCGCCGCGTTGCGAGGTCGCCAGCGGTCCGCGCCCCTTCGCCGAGACGTGCCTGCGCACTTCCGGCATCCGCGATCGAAACACCACGCGGGCGAGCGTGGCCCACCAGCCGAGCTTTCGCGACGGTTCGCGGCCGAGCGTTTCGGTGGGCAGCCCCGCGAGCACAACGCGCACGCGGCCGCGGAGGATAAAAAACGCGCTGCTGCCGTAGTCGCCCTCGCGCACGATGATGTCGCCGGGCGCGAATCGCTGGATGCGGGCGTCGTTTCGCAGGATGTCGCGCAGCGGCAGCGACGGCGGAAACCGCGACGGGTCGATCCCGCGGAAGGGGTCGATCGCGAGCAGGTGATCGACGTCGGCGTCCTGCATGGCGTCGCCGAACGGCTCGTCCCACCGTTGGGGCCGTGGAATGGCGACTTCCGAGTCGATCATGAAACGACCTTCCTGGCAGCGGTCGCCGCGGGGCGACTGCTTCAAACTACTTGAACACCGTCGGCAGCAGCGGATCGAGCGCGCCCAGGGCGGCGCCGTCCGCCGACGCGGCGAACTCGAGCGCGGCGCGCCCGACCTCGTCGGCTGCCGCCACGAGGGCGTCGCGGTTGTTGAGCTTGAGCCGCACGCCCAGTGCCGCGGTCAGAGCCTGCTCAACCTGCGGATTCTCGATCAATTGCGAAATCTCGTACAGGTCTCTTTTCCGCTGGGCCGCTCGCTTGGCGGCGGCGACGCCGAACGCGGCTTTCTCCGTGGCTGTGGCGGTCGCCCGCATGCTGGCCTCGAGATCCGCCAGCACGCCAACGACGTGCATCACGCGCAGGCGTTCAGGTTTCGACAGCTCGTTGGCCGCTCCGCCCGATCGCAGGAAATTGTGACGGACCATGCCTTGTGACCAGCCGACCAGATTGAACTCGGCGCTGCCCGCGGCGTGGCCGCCGACGTTCACCAGGCGCTCGTCCGGCGATGTGTGACAGGCGAGACACTGCCGAGCCACCAGGTACAGGTTCGCGGGATTGTTCATCCCCGCGGCAACGCTTTGGGCAATGCGCAGTTGGCGATGCTCGGCCGGCTCGGCGTCGCGCGTAAGATTCGGGCCGCCATAGTCGGCGTGCATCTCGACCCAGTCGCGGGCGGCGCCGTGGCACGACTCGCACGAGACGCCCGCGACGATGCGCGGACGGCCCTCCACGGCTTGCGTCGTGTAATGGCACTTCGTGCATTGATCGTTGCGCTTCACGCTGCGAAGGCCCAACTTGTCG
>JANOIK010000634.1:0-1536 GCA_031407585.1 Planctomycetota bacterium
CACGCCCGACGAACTCGCGGCGCAGGTCTTGCAGTTTCTTAACAAAGCGGGCGTGATTTGCTGAGACGTGGCTCTTGGTGGCGCCGCGCTCCGCTGCGGCGGACCTTCGCGTCGCGGCTAACGGTTGAGCTCCCGTCCCCCGTCTCCCGTCCTCTGACTCCTTCCCCCGCTAGCACCCCCCATTCGGTGCATGAACTAGGGCGTAACTTCGCATTGACCCGCGCTCGCCGGCAGGACTAGATTGATCGGTGACGCAGAAGTCGGCCGACCGCATGCTTCCCTTCGGAAGCATCTCTCGCTTCGCCGATTCGGCGCCCTACGCCGCGCGGCGCGCAGGCAAGGAGGGCCGAACATGATCGATGCCCGGAGCAAAATCCCCGCGGGCCTCTTGGCCCGCGACTTCCCGCTGCTGCACCGCGCGCTGGCGCCCGAGGTCAACGCGCCGGCCGCGCCGCCCGAGCCGACCGAAGCGATGACCAAGCGGCGCCTGCCGCTGCGGCCCAGCGCACGGCTTCGCGGGATTTCCGCCGACATTCTCGCCGCCGTCAACGCGCGCCTGCCGGGACGGATTCAGGACTTGGCAATCCGCATCGACGACGACCAGTTCGTCATGTCAGGCACGGCTAGCTCGTACCACGTGAAGCAAGTCGCCCAACACGTGGCAATGAACGCGCTGGACGCCGTAATGCTCGGCCGCCTCGTCAACGAAATCGAAGTCCGCGCCCCGCGTTAGATTAAATTCTTCCGGCTCCCTCCCCCTGGTGGGGAGGGTTGGGGAGGGGGGTGAAGCGGGTTCACGGTTAGTCACTCCCGCCCAACTCCGGCACGGCCAGCGCCCGGGCGATGATCGGCGCCAGCGCCGCTTCAAGCTCCGCCTCCCCCGCGAGAAACTGCAACTCCACGCCGACCGCGCGCAATGGCACGCCGCCAATCTCCGCGACGCGCAGCTTCACCAAATCCTTCCGCGTGCAAAGCACCATCTCGGCCCGCGCCTCGCGCGCCCACGGGGCCAACGCCTCGACGTCCGCGCGCGTGTAGGCGTGATGATCGGGAAACTCCCGCCACGCCGCCACGTCACACCCCAGCGTGGAGAGCGTGTGCCGAAACCCGCCAGGATTCCCAATCCCACAAAACGTCGCCACCCTCCCAGGCATAAAGCCGGCGATGGCATCGCCGGTCCCCGAATTAATTTCGACCCGCCCCCCATTCGCCGCCAGCAGTGCCGCGGGCCGATGCACCACCTCGCACCACACCGCGCTGGAATTGATCCCCGCCACGCGCCGCCGCACCATGTCGCGCCCCGCCGCATCGAGCATGTCCGCCCGGCTCAGCACCACCGCGTGCGCGCGATCCAATCCCGCCACCGGCTCCCGCAGCGTGCCGGCCGGCAGCAGGCGATCGAACCCAAACGGCTCGCTCGCATCGAGCAGCACGACGTCGAAGTCGCGCGCGAGCTTCCGATGTTGAAACCCGTCGTCGAGCAGCAAGAGTTGCGACCCGAGCTCTTCGACCGCGACGGCTGCGGACGCGGCACGG
>JANOIK010000676.1:0-4094 GCA_031407585.1 Planctomycetota bacterium
AGTCCAGTTCATCGACGGTATCAAGCCCCAGCAAGACGCCGCCTGAAACTCCTCATCCACAACAATTGACAATATCTCAATTAACGCTCGCCATCGTGATGCCGGAATTACCTTTTCCTGTACGGACTTCAACCAATCGAAATCGAAACTACCATCCAAAAAGCCCCGTTCGATCGCCTCATGGTCATCCCCGCGAGAGGTTTGATCTGCAACCACCCGCTTCATGCCTAGCCGGGTAGCGCACGGGGCCGTCACCGAAATTCCGGATTAAGTGGCAAAAGCGCGCGATAGGGCCTAGATTCAGGCCACGTGGAAGCGAGGCGAAAATCGCACCGCACCTCGTTATCGCCAATCGCCCGAAAAAATCGGTGACCACGAATCCCGCATTCCGGCTTCCCGTTAGGGAAACCTCATGACGACCGCCGGCGCCAATTCGTCTTCCGCAGAGCTGCTGAAAAACGCCAGCCAGGGGGATCAGCACGCCCGCGCGGAGCTATTCGCCCGGTATCGCGGGCGTTTGCGCCGCATGGTCGCCTTGCGAATGGATCGACGCATCGCCGCGCGGGTCGATCCGTCCGACATCGTCCAGGACGCGATCCACGATGCCATCGAGAGACTGCCCGAGTACTTCGCGGCCGGCCAGATTGCGTTTTACCCGTGGCTGCGACGCATCGCGTGGGATCGTCTCATCGACATGTATCGCACGCACATCGGAGCCGAGCGGCGGTCCGTGCTCAAAGAGGAGCGTGCCGGACCCGACCTCAAGGACGAGTCGGTCGCCGAGCTCGCCCAACGGCTCGTCGCGGACGCGTCGAATCCCAGCCACCGGGCGATGCTCGACGAATTGCAATCCCGCATGGAGGCCGCCCTGTCGCAGCTTCGCCCGCCGGACCGAGAAATTCTGGTGCTTCGCTATCTGGAGCAGCTCGACGTCGAGGAGATCTCGCAGGTCTTGGGAATCAGTCGCACGGCCGTCACGTCACGCCATCTTCGTGCCCTGCAAAGGCTACGCACGTTGGTAGGTCCCGACCTTCGAGGATGAATTGCATGGCCTCGCTGCTCTCCTCGCTGAATGCATCCCAACCGATCGATGAAGAACTGGGGGTGATCCTCGAGAACGTCGTCCAGCGCATCGAGCGCGGCCAGGCAGTGGACCTCGACGCGATTGCGGCTGCCCATCCCGCTTACGCCAGCCAACTCCGTGAGCTCGTCCCGGCCGCCCAGACGCTCGTGCGGATGGGAAACGCAGAGCGGGCAGGCGCCGCTTCCGCCCCCGACGCACTGCCGACTCCCTACGGTCATAATCTCGAACCCGTCCGGCAGCTCGGGGACTTCCGCATCATCCGTGAACTGGGTCGCGGCGGCATGGGTACGGTCTTCGAGGCCGAACAGCTCACCATGGGCCGTCGCGTGGCGCTCAAGGTGCTTCCCTTCGCCGCACTTGCTCGTGAAAAATCACTCCAGCGATTCCGCAACGAAGTCCGCGCCGCCGCCGCCCTCGACCATCCCAACATCGTCTCGGTCTACTCCGTGGGCGAGGAGCGCGGCATCCACTATTTCGCCATGCAGCTCATCCGCGGGCAGACCCTGGCCGACTACGTTGCAAGCCAAAAAGCCAGCCGGAGCGCCGGCGCCTCCGGCCTTCGAGGAAACGAAAATCCCACAATCGACTCCAGAGCGACGGCCCCCACTACGACCGCCGTCGAGCAGGCGCATATCACCACCGTGCTCGACTCGCGCCGCACCGCCGAGCAGTTCCGATACGCCGCGCGACTCGGCATTCAGGCCGCCGACGCCCTGCAGCACGCCCACGACCAAGGCGTCCTCCACCGCGACGTCAAACCCGGCAACCTTTTGTTGGACGGCGACGGAAAGCTCTACATCACCGATTTCGGCCTCGCACGCATCGAAGCCGACGCCGGGATAACCATGACCGGCGACATCATTGGAACGCTTCGCTACATGGCGCCCGAACAGGCGCTCGCCAAACGCGTCGTCATCGACCACCGCGCCGATATCTATTCGCTCGGCGCCACGCTCTACGAGGTGCTAACGCTCGAAGCCGCGTTTGGCGAATCAGGACACTCCGATCTCCTGAAGCAAATTGCCTTCGAGGAGCCCCGGCCTTTGCGGAGACTCGATCACCGGCTCCCCGCTGACTTGGAGGTCATCGTCCTTAAGGCGATGGCCAAAAACCCGAATGAGCGCTACGAAACGGCTCAAGCCCTGGCCGATGACTTGCGGGCCTTTCTCGACGATCGCGCCATTCGGGCCAAGGCGCCCGCCGCAGCGTTGCGTTTGGCGAAGTGGGCGCGCCGCCATCGTTCGCTCGTGGTCCTCTCCGGCGTCGCGACCGCCGCGATTTTGCTGACGTCGATGTTGTTTCTGACATGGAGCAATAGGGCGATCATGCGGGAGCGAGACAAGACGATTGCCGCCCTCAGCCGCGAAGTCCAGCTCGCCCGCGCGTCCGATGCCAAAGCCAAACTCGCCTATTGCATCGAGCTTTGCCGAGCCAAGCAAAACGTCGCGGCGGAGCGACTCCTCGACGAGATTCCGAAGGAATTCATCACCGAGGACGTCCCTTACGCGCAAATGCAGGCCCAGTTTGGCTGGTCTCACGCGATCCACGAAGAGTGGGCGGAGGCCCGGAATAGCCTCGACAAAATGCTCCGCTGGTCCAGCAAGGATCAGGAGCGCGGGACGATGGAGGGCTATCTCTACGGCGGTCCGGTTTTTAGCAAACCTGAGAACTCATCCGTATTTCAAGATTTTGCCGACGCCGCCATCGCGCGCCGTCTGAATGCCACGGACCCCGTGTTCGCCGAACAGACCTGTCGAATGTGCCTGCTGAAGCCGGCTGACGATGCCCTGCTAAGGCGATTAGACCAAATGTACGATTTGGTTCGCGAAAGCCAGCGCGATGTCGGCCTCATCGAGAAGGCGGTCCTCGGCGTCTTACCCACGCCTGGGGCGCAGCGTATGGACCCGCAACGCGTGGCATTTTATCGAGATTTTGGCGCCCTTGCCCTCGCGCTGGTCGACTACCGTCGCGGCGACTTCGCGAGCTCTCTGAAGTGGTGCGAGGGCTTCCCCCGCTGCCAGCTGGAAACTCCCGCGCTTGTCGGCGCGACGGTCGCCGCGCACGCCGTCGCCGCGATGGACTTTCACCGCCTGGGACGCGAATCGGAGGCGCGAACGTCCCTAGCCGTGGCGCGCGCTGTCAATCAAGCGCCGGAAGTCGGACTGTCGGTCTCAACCGATCCCATCAATCGCGGAGCACCCCCGCCCATATTCTTCGTCTTGCTCTACGACCGTGTTTATGGGGACGAGCTGCTGCGCGAAGCCGAGTCTTTAGTGGATGAAGCTTCCGCTCGGCGCACACTCGGCTGCGCCGCAGCTCAGAATCTGGCCGCGGATCTTTATGGCTCCCCAGGGTACTTTGGAGACGTCGAGAACCGCGGGGCGGCACAGCTCCACTGGCGCCGCAAGGCCGCCGACCAGGGCTTTGCCGCTGCTCAATTGCACCTTGCGCATTGCTATGCCAGGGGCCTCGGCGTTGAGAGGAACAGTGAAAAGGCGTCTCAATGGCGCCGCCGAGCGCTCGGGCAGTTCGCTTGGACCTGCAACCTGAGCCCTGACGCAATCCGTCTCCTGAACGGGCCGCTAAAATCGGCAGGGGAATTCGCCGAGAAAATCCCCGACGCCAAGCAGTTTGCCACACTCGGCGCGATTCATTACCGAGCCGGAAACTGGGAGCTCGCATTACGTCATCTCACGCAGGCGATGCGCGAGTATGCCGAACGCCCCGCAGGTCGAGAGACAACGCTTCCTTGCCGTGTGTTATTGGCGATGATCAAATGGCGGCAAGGGCAAAGCGCCGAGGCGAGTCGGCAGTTCATCCCCCTGCAACGGGAAATCGAAGCGACTCTCGAATCGTCGTCGACCGATTGGAATGCCCGCGCAACGCTCGTATTATACGCATTCTAAGTTGAAGTAGCGCGTTCGAGGTAGGGAGCGGCGCAAACAGTTTTCATGAGGTCGGCGTCGAGTGCGGCTTTTTGCCAGGCATCGACGGCCGCCTGTTCCAGGGC
>JANOIK010000691.1:0-6665 GCA_031407585.1 Planctomycetota bacterium
GAGGCGGAGGCATTTCGGCCGGAACTTGTGTTGCTCGACCTGGGACTGCCTAAGATGAACGGATATGAGGTGGCAAGAGGGCTGAGGCAACGAGATTGGGCCAGGGGCATTACGATCGTCGCCTTGACCGGGTGGGGACAAGACGAGGATCGACGGAAGACAACTGAGGCAGGGTTCGATCGGCATCTCGTGAAGCCCGTCGACTATTCGGCGCTTTCCGATCTCCTGGCCGCAATGTCGACGTGACTCGGCGAGGTCCTCAGGTCCCTCGACAGCGCATAGCTGTAACGCCGTTGGCGTATCGGAGGCACGGGAATACCTGTGTGGCATGCTTTCGTCCTCGTAAGCATGGGAACTGCATACTCGACATGCCCACGCGGACGACGGCATGGCACGCGGGGCCGGAGCGAGACTTGCGATTTACGTGATGTTCGATTCGCAACGCTCGCTCTGGCGCATCCCCCCTCCCCAGCCCTCCCCTCCAGGGGGAGGGAGCCGGAGAGTTTTTTGTGAGTGCGCCCGGTGCTTCGCACGGACTACCGCCTGCGCTCGGGCGACTTCGGGTCGCCCGTGCTCGTTGCTCCCGTCCAGGGGGAGGGAGCCGGAGGGGATACTGAGGATGGCCTTTCATCACGCGTCTGAGGGCCGGCGGCGGCGTTGGTTGCCGAAGCGTCTGCGTGGCGTATCTTTGAGGATGGTGATGCTGCGCATTTTTACTGAGCCCCCGGGGAAGCCGTCTCCGGAAGGGGGACAGTCCCGGTTTTGCTCCGCGGCCTGCGCAAAAGCGGGACAGTCCCCGACGGCTCTGCTCATTCCCGCGCGGAGGAAAACACCGTGACTCCCGATGGGTCTAATGGGGCGGCGGGTTTGCCGCGCAGCAGCGTCGTTAATTCCGCGGCGTACGCCAACGGCGTGCGCGTGGCGGTCGTGCCCATTCCCGATCTGGGGGATGCGTGGCGGCACAGCGACCGGTTTTTTTGGGTCGGGCTCGTCGAACCCTCGGAGCCGCTACTCGCGCACATTCAAGAGGCGTTCGGGCTCCACGAACTGGCGATCGAGGACGCCCATCGGGCGCATCAGCGGCCCAAGCTGGAAGTTTACGACGACTCGCTGTTCGTCGTGCTGCGCACCGCGCGGCTGTGTGAGGATGGGGAGCACCGCATCGAGTTCGGCGAGACGCATGTGTTCGTCGGGCCGCGGTATGTGGTAACGGTGCGGCACGGGTCGATGAAGTCGCACATCGGGCTGCGGGCCCGCTGCGAGGCCTCGCCCCAGATGCTGGCCAAGGGCGAAGGCTTTGTGCTGCACGCGCTGATGGACTTTATCGTCGATCAGTATTTTCCGGTGCTCGACGCGCTGCAGGACGAACTGGACGAGCTGGAGGAGCAGATCTTCGGCGGCACGTTTGTGCGAAGCGTGACGGAGCGGCTCTACCACGTGCGGCGCGACCTACTGGCGCTGAAGCAGGCCGTGACGCCGTTGATCGACGTTTCGGCTCGGCTGTCGCGGAGCACGTCGGCGTTGATTCCGCCGGACACGCGGCCGTATTTTCAGGACGTACACGACCACGTGGTGCGGATCGCGGAGCTGATCGACAACCTGGAGCAGCTCTCGCAGATCGCGCTCGAGGCGAAGTTCGCGCTCATTTCGGTGGCGCAGAACGACGACACGAAACGGCTGGCGGCGTGGGCTGCGATTATTGCGGTGCCCACGATGATTGCGGGGCTCTATGGCATGAATTTTGACGTCATGCCCGAGACGAAGTGGACGTACGGGTATCCCGTCGCGATCTTAGTGATGGCCACGATTTGCACCCTGCTTTATCGGTGGTTCCGAAAGGTGAAGTGGCTGTGAGGGGAAGGGGCTGCCGGTCTAAGTAGCGCAGCGCGCACTCTGGCGCATCCCAACTCCCCGGCCCGGTGCTCCGCACGGACTACCGCCTCCGCTCGGGCGACTTTGGGTCGCCCGTGCTCGTTGCTCCCTCCAGGGGGAGGGAGCCGGAGGATTCTTGAAGGTGGCCGCCGCGGCAAAGCGGACCGCGTTTCGCGGCGGGGGGCGAGCGCGTAGAATGGTCCGTTCGCGCGGCGTCGCGGGAGGCCATCAAGCTTCGGCGTGCTGCTCGCTCCGCTGCGGCGCCTACGGCGAAGACTACCGCCCTGCGCTCGGTCGCCACCGGCGACCGTGCTCGGTTGCTCCTTGCGCGTCGCGGCTAAACGCTTACCACTGTCATCCGATCTGTCTCCTGTCTCTTGTCTCCCGCCCCCACCACTCACCACTCACTCCGCCAACTATGGGCCTGTTCAATAAATTCAAAGCCGGTCTCGCGAAGACCGCCAAGATACTTAAGACCGACGTTCGCGATCTGTTCAAGAGCGAAGGACGGCTCATCGATGACGCGTTTCTCGATGAGATGCGCGCCCTGCTGTTCAAGACCGATATGGGGTATGACTCGGTTGAGCAGATTGTGGCCGAGGTGGCGAAGAACTTTCGCGGGCGGGTGGTAACGCTCGAGGACGTCGTGGCGACGTGGCGTAAGAAGCTGGCCGAGCTGCTGGCGCAGGATGCTTCGCCGATTCGGTTTGCGGCGAGCGGGCCGACGGTGATCATGGTGTGCGGGGTGAACGGCGCGGGGAAGACCACGTCGATCGCGAAGCTCGCTCAGTTGCTGAAGTCGCAAGGCAAGAGCGTGCTGCTGGGGGCCGGCGATACGTTTCGGGCGGCGGCGGTCGAGCAGCTTTCTCACTGGGCGCGGACGATCGGCGTGGGGATCGTCACGGGCGAGCCGGGGGCGCATCCCGCGTCGGTCGCGTATCGGGCGGTGGAGCAGGCGGTGCAGGGCGGGGTGGATGTGTGCATCGTCGACACGGCCGGGCGACTGCAGACTCAGAAGAATCTGATGGCGGAGCTGACGAAGATTCAGCAGTCGATTCGGAAGCTTGTGCCCGAGGCGCCGCACGAGGTGCTGCTGGTGCTGGACGCGACGACGGGGCAGAACGGCATTAGCCAGGCGCAGAACTTTACGCAGGCGGTGGACTGCACGGGGATCGTGCTGGCCAAGCTGGACGGCACGGCCAAGGGGGGCGTGGTGGTGGCGATTCGGCAGCAGGTGGGGTTGCCGGTGAAGTACGTGGGCGTGGGGGAGAAGCCGGAGGATTTGGCGTTGTTTCAGCCGGGGGAGTTTGTGGATGCGCTGTTCGCGGAAGTGGGGGCTGGGGCGGCGGTGTGAGGGGGGCGCGGAGGTGCGGTGCCCCCCGGAGGGGCGCCCGGACCGCTGAAGCGGGTCCTCGCCGAAGGCAGGGTGCGACACATCGCGTGAGTGCCTAAGCGCGCATCACGGGGTGTGCATTCGCGGGGCACGGTTCTTTGTGCGGACGGGCGATGGGCGCATCGCTCGATGCGCACTTCTGGCTTGCAATCGCTTCGCTCGTATGGCTTTACGAGATTCTTAGGCGGCGCGCGTGCGACGTTCTATGTGCCCGGCACGCGACTTGCAAAAGGCTGTCATCGCTGGCACGGCAACGCTTGTACGGGCCAGTTGAAATCACCCCAAACCACAAACGCGCGTCCAAGGGATTGGACGCCATGAGATTCGTCGCCGGTGACGCAGGGAACGCGGAACTGGCGGCTACCTGTCGACTCTCGCCTGGGTCGGATCGAAGTCCCATGTGGCTTGGCGGCGTTTTGCCGCCTACACGCCGCCAAGCCGGGACCTCGATGCTCGCCTGGGGCTTACGCCGCGGGGCGTTCGCGCGAGGGCGGTGGGCTTTGGGACGGCGCGTTTTTAAGGACGCGCGATTTTAGGAACAGCAGAAGCAAATTCACAGGACGTGACCGCTCGCCGCGACGGCAGTTGACGCCGAGCACCTTAGCCGAAGCCAAGCACGCACGCACATGCCGATTGCCCTTGGCTCGATCCGACCAATCCTAAGCCCGTGTGGCTTGGGCGAGTCTTACGCCGCCTCGACTCGCTCAAGCCCTGGGCTGGGACTGCATTGCCTCCGGAGCGCCTTATCTGGACCGCACTCTGTCCGCCAGTGTCGCCCGAAGAACACGCCGCTCGAATCTCGACGGACGGCAACTTGGGCCCGGAGCGGCCCTTTGCAACGGCTACCGACCAGAAGGATACCCCAATGGGCCGCGGCGTGCTTTTCCGCCTAAGTGCGTCCGGCCCGGGGTATCCTTCGTCGGCAGAGTAAGGCTGGAGGCTGTAGGCCGTAGGCTGTAGGATTGAGGGCCTACGCTCGTCGCAAGTCAGCGCCGCTCGCGCAGCAGACTCGTTCCGACCTCCAGCCTACGGTCTCCAGCCTCCAGCCTTCTTCCCCGCCATGAAACTCATCATCGCCGTCATCCAACCCAGCAAGCTCGAGGACGTGAAGGCCGCCCTCAACGAGGTCGAGGTCGTGCGGCTTACGATCATGGACGTGCAGGGCTTCGGCCGGCAGAAGGGCCAGACCGAGATGTATCGCGGGCGCGAGATCACGGTCAATCTGCTGCGGAAGGTGCAACTGCAGATCGCCGTGAACGATGCGTTCGTCGAGCCGACGATCAACGCGATCATCAAGGGCGGCCGCAGCGGCGACACGGGGCAGATTGGCGACGGCAAGATCTTTGTGCTGCCGCTGGATGATTGCATCCGGATTCGCACGGGCGAACGCGGGCCCGAGGCGATTTGAGTTTTTCCTCGTCAATGGCGTCATTGCACAGCGCAATGGCTCGGCGGGACGGAATTTGGGAACTTACTGGGCGCCGGGCAGGTCCTTCTCATGGTATCCTTGCGCCAGGGAGTCTGGGGATGAATCGATCCATAGAGCACTATCGAAGTCTTCTTCGCGCGGCGTTGCCTGAGTTGAAAGTGACGCATCATGTGGCGTCACTGGGACTTTTCGGGTCGCGGCTTCGCGGGGACGGCAATGCAGACAGCGATCTGGATGTGCTGGTCAACTTCTTACAGTCTCCAAGCCTCCTCCAGCTTATTGAACTCGAGCAACACCTCAGCGATTTGCTCGAGGTGAAGGTCGACCTTGTCATCCAGAGTGATCTCAAGCCGCGAATCGGCGAGCGGATTCTTGCGGAGATTGCCCCGGTATGAGCCCGCGGCGCGAGTATGCCGATTTCTTGGACGACATTGTCGCAGCGGCCCGCAAGGCGCAAGGGTTTGTCGTCGGCCTGGATTTCGACGCTTTCTCCGCGGACGAGAAGTCGGCGTTCGCGGTGGTGAGAGCGCTGGAGATCATCGGCGAGGCGGCTAAGCATATTCCCGCCGAGGTCCGCGACGCAAATCCAGAAGTCCCGTGGCGAGCGATGGCCGGCATCCGCGACAAGCTGATTCACGATTACACAAGCGTCAATCTTGAAATCGTGTGGAAAAGCGTGACCGATGATCTGCCCCGAATTATCCCGCCGATTGAGCGTATGATTCAACAACTTTTCGATGAAGGAACCGCGTAATGCCGTTCGCACGATTGAACTCCGCACTCTTGGCGGCGGCAGTATTGATTGGTCCGTCCCAAGTTTTCGCCGCCGGCGTCGAGTCCAGCGTCGTGAAGCTCAGCGTTACGAAGCGCGAGCCCGACTTTGTGAAGCCGTGGACCAAGGCGAGCCCTTCGAAAGTGTCCGGGTCGGGCGTCGTCATCGCGGGGCAGCGGATTCTTACCAACGCGCACGTCGTGATGTACGCGAGCGAGGTGTTCGTCCAGCTTCGTCAGGGCGGCGATCAGCACACCGCGAAGGTCACGGCGATCGCGCCGGGGATCGACCTCGCGCTCGTCGAGTTGGTCGACCCCAGCGGCATCGACGGCGTTGAGCCGCTCACCCTCGCCGACGAGCTGCCGCAGCCCAAGTCGCGCGTGAGCGTTTATGGCTATCCCACGGGCGGGGACGATCTTTCGGTGACCAACGGCATCGTCTCGCGCATCGAGTTTACGAGCTACAACTTCGGCACCGCCGGTGTGCGCGTGCAGGTGGACGCGGCGCTCAACCCCGGCAACAGCGGCGGGCCCGCGATTCAGGACGGCAAGATCGTCGGCCTCGTGTTCAGCGGCATCAAGGAGGCCGAGAACATCGGCTATCTCATACCGACCGAGGAAATCCAGGCGTTCCTCAGCGACTCCGGCGACGGCCACTACGACGGCATCCCGCTGCTGTTCGAGGGGTATCAGACGGCGGAGAACGATGCGTTGCGCGTGTTCCTGAAGATGAAGAAGGAGCAGACCGGCATCGTCGTCGCGGAGCCGCAGAGCGACGACGACGATTACCCGCTGAAGAAGTGGGACGTGATCACGCACGTCGGCCCGCACGCAATCGACAATCAAGGCTTCGTTGACGTGCGCGACGGCCTGCGGCTGAAGTTTCTGTATTACGTTCCGAAGCTCGCGTCGAAGGGCAAGGTAGAGCTGACGCTCCTCCGCGACGGAAAGTCGTTGGTCGTGCAGGTCCCCGTGAGGTCCGATCGCGATCTGCTCATTCCATCGCTCAAGGACCAGTACCCCGAGTACTTCATCTACGGGCCGCTCGTGTTCTCCGCCGCGACGCAGGAATACATTCGCAATCTGGGCGGCGCGGGCATTCCGGTGCTCGCAGCGCTCGACAGCCCGCTGCTGAAACGGCTGTACGATCCGCCGGCCGACGCCGAAGAGCAGCTCGTCATCATCGCCTCGCGGATGTTC
>JANOIK010000563.1:0-3782 GCA_031407585.1 Planctomycetota bacterium
GCCGCTGGATGTCAAGGTTGTCGCCGTCAGCTATCCGCCAGGTGAGTCAGCGCTCGTTTGGACGGTCGGCGCGAGCGCCAGCGGCTCGGCCCGCGTCCGCATCAGTTATCTCCTGGGCAATCTCACCAAGAGCTTCAACTATCGGGCCGTTGCCTCGAGCGACGAGCGCACGCTCGACCTGGCTCAGTACTTGCGCGTTCGGAATCTCGCCAATGAGGAGTTTGACGAGACGGGCGTGTGGGCCGGCTTCGGAGAGCGGTTCATGAAACCTATCGGCCTGAACGAAACCAAAGAGATGCTCATGGAGCGGTTTCGCAAAGTGCCCATTCGTAAGACTTACACCTGCAACCCGCAGGAGTTCGACTATCTCGATCGCTCGCAGAACAAGCTGCGCGTCCCCATGCACTACGTGCTCACGAACGACGAGGACCACGGCCTCGGCGCCGCCGCCCTGCCCTACGGCAAGGTGCGCATCTTCATCGCCGGCGCGGGCGAGAACGCCGCGGCCAACACCGCGTTTCTGGGCGAAGACTGGGGGCAGTTCACGCCAAAGGACGACGAAATGCGCCTGTATCTTGGCGTCGCGCAGGACATCGTCGTCAAACGCACGATTGCTAAAAACGAGACGCGGCGCATCGCGGGCAACCTGTTCGACTACGAAATCGTGGTGCAGTACGAGATCGAGAACTTCAAGAATCAGCCGGTGACGCTCGACGTCGTGGAAAGCGTGCCGTTCGTCCGCAGCGAAGTTCGCGGCGATACGGGCCGCGAAGTGCAGTGGCGCCTTGGATCCGAGACGACGTTCTCCGGCGACCCCGATCCCGAACACACGACGTTCGAGAAGCTGCTCTACCACGTCAAACTTCCCGCGGCGGCGGACGGCAAAGCCGAGAAGGTCACGCACAAACTCCATCTCATCCTTCAGAACGAGTGGTAACGCCATGCATCCGTCCCTCCGCCTTTACGTCGCGGCAACCCTAGTTCTGGCCGCTTGCTCGCCAGTTCGCGCCGAGAACGTCGACCTGTCGACTGTGCCGCGCCGCGAGGCGGTGCAGCTCACGATCTACAACAGCGAGGACCTGACGCTCGTGCGCGAGACGCGGGTCGTCACGTTCAAGCGCGGCGCCAACCCGCTGCAGTTCTCGTGGGCGAACACGCTCATCGATCCTTCGAGCGTCGAGATCAAGTTCCTCACTCATGCCGAGCAGCTCGAGGTGCTCGACACGACGTTCCCGCACGACAAGCCGCAGATGCTGTCCTGGAACATCGAGAGCGAGCTCGACGGCGAGGCCATGATCCAGATCACGTACTTCACCAGCGGCGTGACTTGGAGCGCCGACTACGTGCTGATCGCCGCGCCGGACGAGTCCACCGCGGCGATCGAGGGCTTCGTGCGGGTGACCAACAACAGCGGCGAAGACTACGAAGGGGCGCAGGTGCGGCTCGTCGTCGGCACGATCAATCTCGTCGAGAAAATCGCTCAGCTCGCGCAGATTCCGATGAGCGAAGTGAGCCAATTGGAGGACAGCGCCCGGCAGCGCCTCGTCGCCGAGGCCGCCGCTCCGATGATGAGCCGCGGCGGCGGATTCGGCGGCGGCGGCGCCATGGACGCGAGTGAAGCCAAGGAAATCATCAAGGAGGGCCTCAGCGAGTACTTCATCTACGCCATCGAAGGAACCGAGACGATTCCCAACGGCTGGTCGAAGCGCATGCGCAGCTTTGAGGCCGCCGCGGCGCCGCTGAAGATTCAGTACCGTTACCGGCCGCAGGAGTACGGCGACCAACTCGTGCGGATGTACTTGATGACGAACGACGAGGATTCGAAGCTCGGTACGACGCCGCTTCCCGACGGCGCCGTGCGGGTCTTTCGCGACAACGGCCGGGACGGGCTTTCTTATCTCACGCAGCAGCAGATCAAGTACATTCCCATCGGCGACAAGATCGAGCTGAACCTGGGCATCGATCCCGAGGTGGTGTTTGAACTCGCCCAGCTGCGCGTCTCGCGGGACAACTTCTGGGTGCAGATCAACGGCACGGACAATTACCGGCAGGTCGGCGGCGACGCGATTCGAGCCGAGGAGATCGCGACCGTCACGGGGTGGGACGACCGCGGCGTCTACGCGCAGCGGATTCGCAACTACACGGAGCGGGACATCGACGTCGAAATCCGCCGCACGTTCGGCGGCCACATCGTGGTCCGCAGCGAGCTCGAGCCGCGGCTGCACGACTACCAAACAGTGCAGTACAGCACGAGCATCGACGCGGGCGAGCGTGCCGAGCTGCTCTACGAAGTCGTGCAGCACCAAGGCTACAACGCCAAACAAAGTAACGTCACGCTCGAATCGGCCGAAGTCGACCGCTAGGAATTTCCTAGCGGCGCTCGGCCGGCAGCGTGGCGCTTGCGATTATGATTTCTTCTTGGCTCGCTTCTTGCCGCCGGCGCTCTTGGCCGCCTTCTTGGGCGCCGCTTTCTTCGCAACCTTCTTGGCAGCCTTTTTCGTGCTGATCGCTGTTTTCTTGGCGACTTTCTTCGTGCTGCTGGCCGCCTTCTTTGTGGCGCTGCTGACGCTGGCCCGAAGCTTCGCGACGGCGGTCTTGATCGGCCGTTTGCCGGCGGCCGACGAGTTGCCGACCAGCGCGCCCATGACGCCGCCGGCGAGCGCTCCGACGGGACCGGCGACGAGGCCGCCGAGAACCGCCCCGCCAATTCCTCCGGCCGTCTGCTTCGAGACTTCCGGCAGGTTCTGCGATTTCGCGGAAGCTTTCATCGTCGCTGCTTTCGTCGCGGGCGCGCTCTTCGTGGACTTCTTCGTAGCAAGTTTCTTGGCCATCGCGAAACCTTTCCGTTGGGTGGTGCGTGTCGTCGAACTTGCCGGCGCTCGCCGCGGCGATTCGCCGCGTGTGAGTTACCGCTTCTCGAGAAGCTTCTGACCCTCGCTTCGCAGTCGCTCCGCCATGCGAGAGCCGATTGCGGCGAGCAGGTCAGGAAGGTCGACCTGAATCTCCAGCGATTCGTCGCGTACGTCAAGCCGTCCCGTCATCTTTTGGCCCAGGGCGCCGCCTTCGAAGTGCAGGCGATCCTGCTCCCACCGTTCATTGAACGCGAGCATGCTCGCCACGCCGCCGGTCATCTGTTGCCGCAGGCGTCCGAAGCCTTGCTCGATGCGCTGGCGGGCTTCCGCTTTGCCGAGCGAGTGGGGAATGTTGATGGAGATGGTTTTCACGGTCGCGTCCTGTTCGGGGGGAGTTCGAGTAGCGATCACCGCAAATATGGGGCGCGTGTCGATTGAGCGGCGTTGTGGCGATGGAACTCATTTCGGTGCTTCGCCGTTTTGGCCATGCTGGCACGCCGGTTGCAAAGCATTGGTTCCGAACCCGGAGGACGAAACGCCATGCGACCTAACAATCCGCAACACGCCGTGAAATTCATCAAGTCCGCCGAGGTTTTGGCCTATGAAAACCGGGATCCGGACCAAATTCCTGATTTCCGGCAGCGGGACCAGCGGCCCGGCCGATTCACCGTCCGGGGCTCGTTTTTGGACCTTGCTGGCAGTTTCGAGACCAGCGCTGAGCCGGGTTCGCCTCAATCGACCGTCACCAACTGATTGCTTGGCCCCCACGCTTGCCGACGTACAGCTTTTCGTCTGCTTCCTTTTCTATTCCTTGCTCCATCGCATTTCGAGTTTTTGCAGTTTCGCGTCACTAGGTTTGAGTTGCTCTCGTAGTTGGTCAGCAGATGTGGCCGCCGGGGCTCGCGGGAGCGAGCTTGATCGGAGCGATGG
>JANOIK010000788.1:0-7864 GCA_031407585.1 Planctomycetota bacterium
CTTCGGCTTCCTGTCGAAAGCGCTGGATCAGCGTTTGATCCGGTGTGTGCTCTCGAAGCACCTTGATGGCGAACTGCTGTGGCAGGCGCACGTCACTGGCGAGATAGACTTCGCCCACGAAGGCGCAAAGAAAGACGCAAAGACAGAGGGGGTGAGAATTCGTTGCTTGGCGTTCGTCTTTGCGCCTTCGCGCCTTTGCGTGAGGTCCTCTCCCCGGCCGATTTCCGGCAACCTCGCCTTAGGACGTGACCACGGTCGGCCGTGAATTGCGATTCTGACTTGTTCCAGGTAGGCTGGGCGACTGTTTTGGCTACTCTGGCCCCGCGGCGCATTGACGCCGTCGCCTGGTCGCAGCCGCCAGGACCGTAAGGTCTCAGGTCGGTGTTTTTTTGCGACCGGCATTCTTGGGGTCCGCGCTGTGAGATGCGCGGGCGGTTCCCACCGGGTCGCTCTTTGACGGCACTTGCAATGGAGTTCAACGATGAAGACGCTACGCGCCGCTGGAATGTTGTTCGTCATGTTCGTGCTCGCGCCTGCCGCGATCAGTCGTGCGGCGACTGTCAACAGCTTCGGATCGGCTGGGGTCGATGGCAACGGCGGGTTGGACGGTAATCCCGGGCAGAATGGGACCAACGGAACGCCAGGCGGCTCAGCAAGCGCGGTGACGACGACGCCGGCTGACGCGAGCAACACGGCCAACGCGACCGGCGGCGCCGGCGGACGGGGCGGCACGGCCGGTTCTGGAACCGGCGGCAGCGCGGGCGGTGCGGGCGGCAGCGGTGCTGTCGGCGGAAACGCGACCGCGAGCGCAACGACCAACGTCGGCGCCGGGAGCGCTTTCTCCAATGCGACAGCGATGGGGGGCAACGGCGGCGCGGGCGGCGGGGGCGGCTCCGGTGGTACTCTCGGCGCGGGCGGCAATTCGGCGATGGCCGGAAGCGCGACCGCCAGTGCATCGGCGTCGAACACATCGGCAAGTTCGGTGATCGTTTGGCGACGGCGACGGGCGGCATCGGCGGCGCCGGGGGTAACGCCGGCGGGGGCGCCCTTGGCGTTGGGCGGAACGGAGCCGACGGCGGCGCGGCGACGCTCGGCGTCGTCTCAGGCACGAGCACCGGCGGCGGTTCCATCAACATCCAGGCCAAGCAATTCGGCGGCGCCGGCGGTTCTGGCGGAGGCACAGGCGGAGTTGGCGGCAACGGCGCCGCCTCGACGCTCAGCAACTCCGTCAGCGGCTCGACCACCGGTTCGCTCACGATCCTGCAAGAAGCGCGGGGCGGCAACGCCGGCGGGTCGGTGATCGGTACGCAAGGATTGCCTGGCCTCGGTAGCTCGGCGTTCACGCTCACGGATATGTCGGCAACTTCGCTCTCGGGGACAACCATCGCGTATGGCGGCGGCGGCGGCGCGGCGGGAAGCAACACGCCGGGCGTCGCTGGCGCCCCGGCCACCAGCGGCATCGCACTCACGGGCATCGGCGCCGTCACGGTGGTCACCGAGGCGCGAGCCGGAGTCGGCGGCGCGGCTGGCGGCGGTAGCAATCGGGGCGGCGATGGCGCCACGGCGACGGTCACCGGCGCGAGCGGCGCCTCGACGGGCGGCGGGGCTGTGAATGTCACGGCGTTGCTGGCCGCAGGCGCGGGCGGCGCGGGGCCCGAGGGCGGCGATGGCGCCGACGCCAGCGCGGTGAACCTCGTGAGCGGCTCGACGACAGGCTCGCTGACCTTCACGCAGACGGCGACGGGCGGCAGCGGCGGCGCGGGCTCCGGCGGACCTTCAGGCGCGGCTGGCGACGCGGCGTCGACGCTCGCCTTCATTCAAAACGGTCCGGCGTCGAGAAACGTGCAAGTCACTGCCACCGGGGGCGGCGGCGGCACGGGCTTCATGCCCAGCGACGGCGGTATGGCCAACACATCGCTCGACGGCACTTCGACCGGAAATCTCACGCTGAACGTGACCTCGACCGGCGGCGGCGGGGGGAACATGGGTACCTTCGCCTCCAACGCGAATGCGGGCGGTGGCGGCGTCGCAAGCGTCGGCCTGTTGCGCGGCGTCTCGACCTCGCTGGGGGCGACGTCGGTCAATGCTCCAGGCCCGCGTCGACGGCGGCATCGGCGGTAACGTGCTGTCTGGCTTGGGCAACGGCGGCGCTGGAGCGGCGGCGACCCTCGCCAACGTGTCGGACGGCGACGCCTCGGCAACGAGCACCCTGTACTTCCAGCAATACGCCACGGGCGGCGCCGGCGGAAATGCGCTCGGCGGAATCGCGGGCGTGGGCGGCGCCGCTGCCAATTCATTGAGCCGCAGCAAGAGCGTCGCCAACCTGACGTTGACGCTCGGGGCCACCGGCGGCACGGGGGGATCGAGGACCAACGCGGTGGGCGCGGGCGGCGGAGGCGGCCATGCCACCACAACGGTCGCCGCCGTGAACGCCGGCGGAAGCTCGAGCGCGACGGCGACAGCGACAGGCGGCCCCGGCGGCAGCGGACTTAGCGGAGCCAGCGGCGGCGCCGGCGGCAACGCGGCTGCGACTGCGACGGCTAGCAACTCCACCAGCCAAAACGTCGCCGCTGGCGCCATCGCGACGGGCGGCCTCGGCGGCAGCCACTTCAGCGCAGCGCCAGCGGTCGCCGGGATGGGCGGCAGCGCGACGGCGAGCGCCTCGGGATCGTCCACGGGCGGCGGGAATGTCGACGTCACCGCCAGGCAACTGGCCGGCGCAGGCGGCGGACACGCGATCACCGTCTCGGCCTCAGGCGGCGCCGGAGCCGCGACTTCGATCCTCGACGCCGTGACGGGAACGACCTCGGGTCAACTGCGGCTGTTTCAAGATGCGGTGGGAGGGGCGGGCGGCAGCAGCGGCGGCGTGGCCTCGGGCCAAGGCGGAGCGGCATCCACCGGTCTTACTGCCACGAATCCGGGCGGCGGCACGCTGGACGGTTTGATCAACGCAACCGGCGGGGCGGGCGGCGGCGCCTCGGGCAGCGCCACCCCGGGCAACGGAGGCGACGCCTTCTCGACGCTGACGCTCACCAATGCCAACACGATCGTCGCGCGGTCCAATGCCAACGGCGGCGCGCGGGGCTTCAATTTCAGCAACAACATGGGCGGGCTCGCTGGCGCCGCCACGGCCGACGTCAGTGCGATCACCACGGGCGGCTACCGCGCAGAAGCGACGGCCACCGCCAATGGAAGCACGGGGACCGCAAGCGCTCTGTCGCAAACTTCCAGCGGCGCGATTCAGAAACTGCGGCTCACGGCCTCGTCGCCCAACTACCGCAGCGTGAACGCCAGCACGACAGCGGCCGTGGGCGGGCAGTTCTTCCCGTCGAGCGGGGGCGCTAACAGCATCTCCCGCGTGACCGCGCTGCCGCTTGCGAATGATATGACGAACTCGCTGTTTGGTAATCCGCTCGTCACGGCGGCGTACAACCCCGTCGGCGGCAGCCGCACGAATCTCGGACTGTTCTTCCTGTCCGACAGCGTGGCCACCGTGGGCGCGCCCGCGATCTCGACGACGTTCACGGCGACGGCGGCTCTTTCGCTCGACGTGGGGCTGCTTCCGTCGGGCCGTCTCATTGTCGGGTTATTGGACCCCGCGGCGCTCAGCCCAGCGTTTACGTCGCTCCATTTCACGATCAACTACAACGGCGTGCTTGCCGTGGACCAAACCTTCGTCACCAATGCGTCCGCGGTGGCGTACTTCAACGATCGCCCGATCGACCTCGGTCCGCTCGTCGCCGGCATCGCCGGCACGGCGGACGTCAGTTTTCAGCTCGCGATGACGAGTCTCGACAACGGGGCGCGATTCGAGACGAAATTCGCGCTGGCCCGCGTTGCGACGGCGGCCACGTTTCTCGACGCGGATTTCGACGAGGACCACTTCGTCGATGCCGACGACTTGACGCGATGGAGGAATAACTTCGGCACGGGCACGACGCACATGCAGGGCGACGCCAATGCCGATGGCGCCGTCGATGGGGATGACTTGCTCGTCTGGCAGCGGCAGTTGGGAATGTCGAACGTTCGCGCGGCGACGGTGGGCGTGCCGGAGCCGGCGGGCGCCTCCCTCGTCATTGGGGGCGTGTTGGCGCTGCTTGGATGGCAGCGGGCTCGCCGACCCGGGGCCGTAATTATTGTTGCTGCACGTGGGGAGGATCTCTCGCAAAGGCGCTAAGGCGCAAAGTAAGACGCAAAGAAGATGGGAGGAAACTCTCTCCTTTGCGTCCGTCTTTGCGTCTTAGCGCCTTTGCGTGAGATCGGCTTGCGGCGACCTGGCGCTATGAGGGCTCGCGGCATCGGGACGATGCCGGCTAACGGGTCCGCATTTTGGGGTCGGGGATGGAGTTGATGGTTTCACTCCAGCGTCTCATTGCGCGGCAGTGCCATTGCGCGACAGTGCCATTGCGCCTACCCGCGATGATGAAGATTTCCGGCGGGAGCATTGGCTTTTCGCTACTCGGCGCGGTAAACCAAGGGCGCTTGCGGCGTGGGAGGCGCGTGACTGAGGGTTTCGCGTGCGCCGCGATCATTTCCGCTGGCACCCCTTGTTGGAGCACTCTCATGGCCACGCGACTCTGGCGGCTTTCGGTGGTTTGCGCTTTGGCAATTGTTTGCAGCACTGACCTGCGAGCGTCGGCTCAACCGGCGGCGCCGCCGGCGGCCCCACCTGCCGCGGCAGCGGGCGGCAAGCCCAACATCTTGGTGCTGTGGGGCGACGACATCGGCATCGCGAACGTCAGCGCTTACAGCGACGGCGTGATGGGATACACCACGCCGAACATCGACCGCATCGCGAACGAGGGCGTGCGCTTTCTCCATTACTACGGCGAGCAGAGCTGCACGGCGGGACGCTCGGCGTTTCTCACGGGGCAGCACGTCATTCGCACCGGCTTGAGCAAGGTCGGGTTCCCCGGCGCGCCAATGGGCATGAGCCAGCTCGATCCTTCGGTTGGCGGACTGCTGAAGAGTCTCGGTTATTCGACGGGGCAGTTCGGCAAGAACCATGTGGGCGATCGCAACGAGACGCTGCCGACGGTGAATGGCTTCGACGAGTTCTTCGGCAACCTCTACCACCTGAACGCGGAGGAGGAGCCGGAGCTGCCGGACTATCCGAAGGATCCGGCGTTCGCGGCGCAGTGGGGCCCGCGCGGCGTGCTGCGGTGCAGGGCGACGACGGTGGACGATTCGACGGTCGATCCGCGGTTTGGCAAGGTGGGGATGCAGACGATCGAGGACACCGGGGCGCTGAACAAGAAGCGGATGGAGATTATCGACGACCAGACGAGCGACGCGGCGATCGACTTCATGAAACGGCAGCAGGCGGCGGGAAAGCCGTTTTTCTGCTGGTTCAACGCGACGCGGATGCATCTGCGCACCCACGTGCGGGCCGAACATCGCGGGCGGTACACGCATGGGGACAGCGAGTACATCGACGGGATGATCGAGCACGACGAGACGATCGGCAAGATCCTCAACGCGCTCGACGAGATGGGGATCGCCGAGAATACGGTCGTGGTCTACTCGAGCGATAACGGCCCGCACATGAACACGTGGCCGGACGGAGCGATGACGCCGTTTCGCAGCGAGAAGAACACAAACTGGGAGGGCGCGTTCCGCGTGCCGTGCCTGGTGCGTTGGCCTTCGCACATCAAGCCAGGCGTGATCACCAACGAATTGATGAGCCACAACGACTGGATTCCGACCTTGTGCGCGATCGCGGGCGAGCCGGACATCGTGGGCAAGTGCCTGGCCGGTTACGCGGCGAACGGGAAGACATACAAGGTGCACCTCGACGGGTTCAACCAAGCCACGTTCCTGACGACGGTGGACGGGACCGTGGGGAAGAACAACGGCGCGAAGAGCGCGCGAAATCAGTACTTCTACTCCAACGACGATGGGCTGCTGGTGGGGCTGCGGATGGGCGATTACAAGGCGAGTTACGCCGAGCAGCGCATGCAGGGCACGATGGGCCTCTGGGCCGAGCCCTTTACGGATCTGCGGCTGACGAAGCTGTACAACCTGATGCAGGACCCGTACGAGCGGGCGGACATCACGTCGAACACGTATTGGGACTGGATCATGAACCACGTGCCGCAGGTTTACCTGGGGATGGGGGAAGTGACGAAGTTCGTGGGGACATTCAAGGAGTTTCCGCCGCGGTCGATCCCGCCGTCGTTCAATCCGTCGCACATGTTGGACGACTTGTTGAAGGAGATTAAGGCGAAGCAGAAGCTGGAGCGGGCGTTTCCGATGCTGCGGCCAGAGGCGGCGGCGGGGGCGGCTCCGGCCGGGGTGCAGCCATGAAGACTGGCGAAGTCATTTCCGCGTTTAGCTCCGGAGGAGCGGCGTCGTGTAGCCAGGGGCGTGAGCCGATGCTTTTCAAGCTAGCGATTCGATGATCTTTCTTGGAGGATTTTGTAGGTGGAGACGTGTTTCCCGCGTTGGCCGCTTTGGCGCTTGGGCGGCGGCGTCTTGCGGGGCGGCGGGTTGGCGAGGAACTGAGCGAGGTCGACCTTCTTGGCGATGGTCAGGATCGCATCGGCGAATTCTTGAGGCGTGAGTTCCGCAAACGCCTGACGCCAGCGCTCGGCGGGAACGGCGATCATCATGCCCCGATAGACGCCGGAGATTTCGTCGGCGAGGTAGTACATCGACAAGGCTCGCTGGCCCGCTTTCCGAGACTGGGCCGTCCGCAGGGCGGCTTGCAAGAAGGCCAGCGCGTTGTACAGCAACAGCCCGATGCAGAATCCGAACAGCGCCGCGTCCGGATACCCGAGCGTGTTGACCTCGCTCCGCAGCACCGTCGCCAGATGCATGAACGCCGTCTCGAGACTCCACCGCTGTCGATACGCCGCCGCAATCCGCGCCGCCGACACGCGCGGCGGCAAGTTCGTGAGCAGATGGACTTCGGCGTCGCCGAATCGCGTCGGCTGATCCAAGACGACGGTGACGCGACGGAGCACGAGGACCTCGTCGTCGCGCTGCACGCGAAGCGGCTGCTCGTAGAGCGCCGCGTCGGTCGTGCGCCCCGCCTTGCGGCGTCGCCCCTGCAGTTCTCCGACGACTTGGGGATGCTGCCGGACGACGAAGAACGCCTGGCGCTGGGCCAGGCCGAATAGCACGGCGTGGATGCAGAAGTTGCAATCCGCAAGCCAACATTGGCCCGCCTCGGCTTGGGGCAGGACGCGATCCACCAAGCCGCGCTCGTTGGCGTGGCCGTCTTCCCAGGCAATCACGTCCCGGACGAGGCCCCACTGCGGGTCGAACAGGCAGAGCGTCATGCCCGGCAAGGCGGCGGCTCCCAGGGTGCGCAGCTCCTTGAGCCGGTGCTCCGTGCCCGCCAAGTAATTGCCGTCCAGCACTCGCACGTCGTAGCCCGCCAACGGCGTCTGCGGGCGCACGCCCATGCGCCGCATCGCGTCGGCCAGGTCGTTGGCGGTGATCGCCGTCATCCGCTCGGAGACGCTGGGCTCGATGCCCGCCAACTTGCTGTAGACGGATTGGAAGCTCACGCCGACGCGCTCAGCCTGAGCACGGTAGGCGGCGTGAACCGACTTGCGGACCTTCGCCACGACCAGCGCCATGAGGTCGACGCAGGTCGAGAAGAGCAGCTCGCCGACCTTCTGACGAACGGCGGCCTGGGCGAAGATCGCATCCCTGCGGTCGGCGCTGAGAATCCTCTCGAGCGTCGCCCGAAACATCACGCTGACTGGGCTACCTTCGAGAAACGCATCGAACACGCGGCCCAACATTGGTGCGCCTCCGGAGTGAATCGCCCTGAGGCAAGTCTCCCAAAAGCACGCCACAAAGTCACGAATCCAACCGCGGAGACGGCTGAAATGCTAGCTTGAAAAGCATCGGC
>JANOIK010000789.1:0-1741 GCA_031407585.1 Planctomycetota bacterium
GTCGCGCCCGTCGATCACCGGGGCCGGCTTTCCGCCGGCGCTCAGCAGTCGCCCGAACAGCGCGATTTGCTGCGGCAGTCCCGTGTCGGCCAGCGTCGGCTCGGGCAGGAACTCCAGCAGTGACGCGAGCATCTCCCGCGGCTGGCGGATGAGGAAGCAGTTCATGAGCCGGTCGACCCACTCGAGCTCGATCTCCGGCAACAGGTGATGCGCCATTTGCTTTTGGTAGAACACCCGCGTTCCCGCCGGCACGGGGCCGGTCAGCCAAGCCGCCACCTTCCGCCAGTCGGTCTCGTGAGCGGCGAGCGTCTCGCGGTGGCCCGGGTGCCGTTGGGCGTCGATTTTCGTGAGGTAGTGCGCGTAGAGCGGCTCGTCGCACACGATCGCGTCCCGCCGGGCGCCCCACGAGCGCATCATCGCGGTCGAGATATTCCGCGGGCCGGACCACATGGCGACGCGAATGCAGGAATCGGGCATGGCGGCGGAAAGCGGGGGGCAGGGAGCACGGAGTCGAGGACCGAGGGCGCCTGGATTATGAATTGCTCGTCTCGCGGCGGGAATGGGGAGGCGGATTCTTGGCCGCCGCGGGGACGCTGGGGCAAAACTCCACGGCCCCGCGACATTTACCCTGGCGCCCTTTCGAATCTCCCCATCGATTTCCGGCGCGGCGGTGCTTAAGACCAGCGTCGGTGTTAAAGTAATGGCCTCTCCATCCACGAATGCCGCGCCCTCCGATCTTCTCGCCATGTCGTCTCCGAACCCTCTCGTCGGTCGCCGCGGTTCGGCCACGCTGACGGCGATGTTGGTGGGCGTGCATCTGCTGGTTGCCGCGAGTTTGGTCGCGGCCTCGCGCGCTGCGGCCGAAGAGGCCGTTCGACCGGAGCTGCGCACGTCGCTCGAGCCAACCATGGATCTGGAGTCCGGTTGGCGATCGCCCCCACGGGATGCGCGCACGCGCTGCTGGTGGTGGTGGCTCAACGGCAATGTCACCAAGGCGGCCATCACGCGCGATCTCGAGGCCATGCGCGCCAAGGGGCTTGGCGGCGCCAACATCATCGATGCCGGCGGCGCCGACCAGCGCGAGAATCGCCAGGTGCCGCATGGCCCCACCTTCGCTTCGCCCGAGTGGCGCGAACTGTTTCTCCACGCCCTGCGCGAGGCCGACCGCCTCGACCTGGAACTGGGCTTCAACATCCAAAGCGGCTGGAACCTGGGCGGTCCGACCGTCACGCCGGACAATGCCGCCAAGAAATTGACCGTGCGCACCACTGACGTCGAAGGGGGCAAGCCGATCGAGTTGCTCCTTCGGCGCCCGCGATCGGTCGGCGACTACTACGTCGATGTCGCGCTGGTCGCCGTTCCCCTGCCGGCCGAAGATGGCGCCCAGCTCGCCCGCGTCGATAACTTTGAAACCAAAGCCTACTTCAAATACCCCAACGCCTTCACCGCGGGCGACGCCTCGCACCTACTGGACGTGGCCCCGTTGGAAGACGGCGAGACCCCGATCGCCGCCGACGAGGTGCACGATCTCACCGCCGCGATGGACGCCGCGGGCAATCTGACGTGGAACGCCCCGCCCGGCCGTTGGCGGCTGCTGCGCATCGGGTACACGCTTGCCGGGTCGCGCGTCTCGACTAACAGTGAAGGCTGGGACGGGCTCGCGATCGATTACCTCGAGCCCGCGGCGTTTGACTCGTACTGGAACGAAATTGTCGCGCCGCTGCTCGACGAGGCCGGCCCG
>JANOIK010000809.1:0-4322 GCA_031407585.1 Planctomycetota bacterium
ATCGAGATGGTGCACGCTTACTCGCTGGTGCACGACGACCTGCCCGCCATGGACAACGACGACCTGCGGCGCGGCCGGCCGACGTGCCATCGGCAGTTCGACGAGGCCACCGCGATCCTCGCGGGCGATGCGTTGCTCGCGCGGGCGTTCGAGGTGCTGGCCACGGAGATGCGGCCTGCCGAGCGGGCGGCGGCGTGTTGCGCGGAGCTGGGCCGCGCGGCCGGCGCCACGGCCCTGGTCGGCGGGCAGGCGGACGACCTGGCGGCCGAATTTCGCCGGATTGGGCTGGAGCGATTACAATCAATACATCAACGCAAAACGGGCGCATTGTTCCGCGCGGCGCTCCAAATAGGGGCGATTGCGGCAGACGCGTCGCCGGAGGAGCGTTCGCGACTCGACGCCTTCGGCGAGAATCTGGGGCACGCGTTCCAGATTGTCGACGATCTGCTCGACGTGTCCGGCGAGGAGGAGCAAGTGGGCAAACGGCTCGGCAAGGATCGCGAGCACGGGAAAGTAACGTATCCGGCGCTGCTGGGCGTGGACGAGAGTCGCGCTCGAGCCGGCAAGCTGATCGCGCAAGCCGTCGCGGCGCTCGGGCCCTTTGGCGACCGCGCGGCGCCGCTGCGTGACCTGGCGAAATTCGTGGGGCGGAGAAGCCTGTGACCACCAATCTGTTGGCGACCATCCAGAGCCCGGCCGATCTCAAGGGCCTCTCGCTGCCGCAGCTCGAGCAGCTCGCGGCGGAGATTCGCGAGGTGCTGTGCAACCTCATCGCGTGCCGCAGTGCGCACTTCGCGTCGAACCTGGGCGTGGTCGAGTTGTGCCTGGCGCTGCACCAGTCGTTCGACTTCACGCGCGACCGGCTCATTTGGGATACCGGGCACCAAATTTATCCGCACAAGCTCGTGACCGGCCGGTTCGCGGAGTTTCACACGATCCGCACCAAGGGCGGGTTGATGGGGTATCCCAACCCGGCTGAGAGCGACTTCGACCTGTTCATGACGGGGCACGCCGGGGCGAGCGTCTCGACCGCTCTGGGACTCGCCAGCGGTGATGCTCTCGTGCGGCCCGAGGAGAAGCGGCATTCGGTCGCGGTGATTGGCGACGGGGCATTTCCTTCGGGCGTCGTCTTCGAGGCGCTCAACAACGCGCGCCGGCAGTCGGACAAGTTGCTGGTCATCCTCAACGACAACCGCATGTCGATTTGCCCCCGCGTCGGCGGCATGGCCGATTACCTCGACCGCCTGCGGCTCAACCCGGCGTACACGGGGCTGAAGGACGAAATCGTCAAGCTGCTCAACCATGTGCCGCTGCTGGGCGACCCGGTCGAGCGGTTCCTCGTGCAGCTTAAGGAAGCGGCGAAGGCCGGCCTGAGCGGCGGCATGATGTTCGAGGAGCTGGGCTTCCGCTACATCGGGCCGATCGACGGCCACAACATCGGCCTGCTGCGCAAGTATTTCAAGATGACGCAGCGGATCGAAGGCCCCGTGCTGCTGCATGTGGTCACGGAGAAGGGCCACGGCTTCAAGCCCGCGGCGGACGATCCGGTGACGTACCACGCGCCGCCGCAGTTCGAGCAGCGGCAGAATGAAATCGTGGCGCTGAAGAAGGCGTCGGCGCGCGGCTACACGCACGTGGCCGCGGAAGCGATCGCCGAGCAACTGCGGGCCGATCCGCGGGTGACGGTGTTGACCGCGGCGATGTGCCAGGGGAACAAGCTCGAAGCGGTGCGAGACGAATTCCCCGCACGGTTTTTCGACACCGGCATTTGCGAGGCACACACCGTAGCGTTCGCCGCGGGGCAAGCGAAGGCGGGGCTGCGGCCGATCGTCGACATCTACAGCACGTTCCTGCAGCGGGCGTATGACCATATTTTCCAGGAGGTCGCGCTCCAGAACCTGCCCGTCACATTTATGATGGACCGCGGCGGTCTCGCGGGCCCCGACGGACCGACGCACCACGGAGTGTTCGACATCGGCTACCTGCGCGTGTTGCCAAACATGGTCGTGATGTCGCCGGGCGACGCGGCCGACCTGCCGGCGATGCTCGCGTTCGCTCTAAAGCACGACTCACCGTGCGCGATCCGCTATCCGAAAGCGGCGGCGATGGTGCTGGAGCGCACGGCGGCGCCCATCGAGTTGGGCCGTAGCGAAGTGCTGCGCACGGGCGCCGACGGCTGCCTCGTCGCGTGCGGCTCGCTGCTAAAACGCTGCCTTGCCGCGGCCGATGTGCTGCACGCCGAAGGGCTGGAGATCGGCGTGATCAATGCTCGCTTCGTAAAGCCGCTCGACGTCGATGCGATGCTCGCCGCCTTGCACGATGCGCCGTGGCTGGTCACCGTCGAGGAAGCGGCGCTCGCGGGCGGCTTCGGCAGCGCGGTGCTCGAGGGGGTTTCCACGGCGGGCGGCGACGCCAGCCGCATTCAGCGGCTCGGCATCCCCGACCGCTACATCGAACACGGCGAACGCGACGAGCTGCTGGCCGACCTCGGCCTCGACGCGGCGGGCATTGCGGATGCGTGCCGACGCCTCGCGGCAAGTGCGGCTTCGCGTTTCTCGCCCCAGTAGCTCCAACATGGGGCGCCGCGGTGCACGGCGCCCGGGACCGCTATCGCCCGGTCGCGCGCTGGGTGGTATCTTCACCGGTATGTCCCCCGCCGCTTCGCAACGCGACTCCGCCCCAGGAAAACGCCCCCGCGCGATCCTCCTGGTTGACGGCACGCGGCCCGAGCTCGTCGAGCGCGCCGGCAAGCTCCGCTCGGTCGTCGAGCGGCAGCTCGAGGTGGTCGCGGCGGTCGACGACTTCTCCGCGCCGTTCGCCACCGACAACGCCGACCTGGCCATCGTCTTCGGCGGCGACGGCTCGATCCTGCGGGCCGCTCGGCAGATGGGGCATGAGCAAATTCCCGTCCTCGGCGTCAACCTCGGCCGCCTCGGGTTCCTTGCAGGCATCCAGCCCGAGGATCTCGACGAGGTGCTGCCGCAGGTCGTGCGGGGCGAGCATCGCATCGTGAAGCACCTGATGTTCGAGTGCTCGGTGCATCGCGGCGGGCGCGAGCTGTCGCGCACGCTCGGACTCAACGAAACAACAGTGCTAGCAGGTCCGCCGTACGCGATGATCGAGGTGCAGCTTTACGTTGACGGTGAATTGGCCACGACTTATAGTTGCGACGGTTTGATCGTCAGCACGCCCGTGGGCTCGACGGCGCACAACCTCGCCGCCGGCGGACCGATCCTCGAGAAGAGTCTGCAGGCGTTCGTCGTGTCGCCGATTTGCCCGCACACGCTCACCAATCGCCCGGTGGTCGATGTGGCGGAGCAGGTGTACGAGCTCGCGACGCCGGCGCCCAACGAGGGCACGTCGCTGGTGGTCGACGGGAAGGTGGTCCATCAGGTGGCCGCCGGCGATCGGATTCGCATCGAGCGCTCGACCGCCGAGTTCAAGTTGGTCGAGGCGCCCGGCCGCGGCTATTACCGCACGCTTCGCGAGAAGCTCGGTTGGGGCGGTCGGTTGAAATTGAAGGAATGACTTTACACGCTCCCCCCGGTCACTGACCGGGGGCTAAATGTTTTTCGACTCACACGGCGCAAGGAGGCGCGGCCGATGTCCCCGCAAAAACGACTTCTCTCGCTCGTCGCAGCACTTGCTTGCATCGTCGCGACCGCAACCCACGCGAGCGCCGCCTCCCCGGCGCGCGGCAAGCACCTCCTCCGCTACAAGTTCGCCCTGGGCGAGTCGCTGCGCTACGAGGTCAACCAGTCGACCAACCTACGCACGACCATGGAGAAGACCACGCAGCGCAACTCGTCGCAGACCACGTCGGTGAAGGTGTGGAACGTCACCGACGTCCTCCCCTCGGGCGACATCGAGTTCATGCACATGGTCGAGTCGGTGAAGATGTCGAACGAAGGCACGATCCAGCCGAAGCGCTCGTTCGACAGCACGAGCTCCGATCCGCCGGGGCCGGGGTTCGAGGCCGCGTCCCGCTCGATTGGAGTTCCACTGGTGAAGGTGCGGATTTCAGGGTCCGGCCGCGTGCTCTCGCGTGAGCAGCTTCTGGCCCAGCAAGAAAGTGCGGCCGAGGACCTGCCGATCACGCTCGAGCTCCCCGAACAGGCCGTCGCGCTGGGCGAGCGCTGGAGCCACTCCTACGACGTGCCGGTGAAGAACGCCAGCGGCGCCGACATCAAGATTCGCACGCGCCGCGTCTGCCGGCTGAGCCAGGTGAAGGCGGGCGTGGCGGTGATCGACGTCGAGTACCAGATTCTCACGCCGGTCGACGCCACGATTCGCGCGCAGATCGTCGAACGCCTGACCAAGGG
>JANOIK010000848.1:0-1626 GCA_031407585.1 Planctomycetota bacterium
GTGAGCCCCGCCGGCCGCGTGATCAGCAGCGAGAACGCGTCGTTCGATCCGCGGGCGCCGGAGTTCATCAACAATTTAAGCGGAAACGCCCTGCAGCAGAACATACAGCAGTGCGAGCGCCAGCGCGACGCGGCCCGTGAGTTCGCCGCTCAGATGCAAACCGAAGGCGGGGGCTGATTGGACGAAACCAAAATGAAACACTTAAGCACGAAACATGTTGCGAGCGACGAGTTGCGAGTTGCGAGTTCTGATTCGCAAGACGCCGCGGGTGCGCGCCTCTCTTTCCCACTCGCAACTCGAAACTCGCAACTCGTGACCTCCCGCGCCGGCATCTCCCTGCTCGAAGTCCTGATCGCGATGTTCGTGATGCTGTTCGGCCTCATGGGCGTCGCGGCGATCTTCCCCGTCGGCAACCACTACGCCGGCAAGGGCGACGAGTTCGACCGCGGCGCCTCGCTCGCCGGCAGCGCCTTCGCCGAACTCCGCTCCCGCGGACTCATGCGGCCGGAACTGTGGCTCTACGCCGACGTGCCTGCCGGCGGCACAGTGACTGGCGACAGCCGTGTCATCGAGCCCGCGTTCATTGGAGCGAATCCGAATCCTGGGGCCGGGACGTTCAACATGACCACCGTCGTGAATGCGGGGCATGCGTTCGTGATCGATCCCATCGGCGCGGCGGAGACCTTGCCAGCCGATCCGGGCGGCGACTTTTTCCCGTTCAACGCCAATGGCGGACTCGAGCCAACCGGGGCGCCGTGGGATTCTCCTGCACCCTTTGGTCTGGCGGGCACGACATGGCCAATTCGCCGCGTGACATTTTCGCCGTTTCCCGGCGGGACCAAGATGGGCCCGCGCGTCGCCGAGGCGATCTTCCGCCTACGCGACGACGTATCCGTCGCCATGCCCGAGGAAAACGACCGCCCCGGCATCCTCCGCTGGTCTGCGGTCGACCAGCAGCCCGACGGCACTCAAAACAACACGCCCAAGTACGAAGCCGACGACACGCGGCACGCCCGCAGCTACACGGGCAGCTACTCCTGGCTCGCAACGGTCGTGCCGGTCAACAACGACGCCCTCGACGGCCTGCAGCCCTCCGACCCGCGGCACAGCTCGTATCTTTACGAAGTGTCCGTCGCCGTGTTCCACCGTCGCGAAGAAGTTCCCAGCGCCGAGTCGGAGCGAATGCTCTCTGCGCAGCTGGGCCTCGGCGGCGACCTGGTCCTGTACTTCGACAACTCCATTAGCCGGGGGGCGCTGGACAGCATCAACGCCGCATCGCAGGACATCCGCCCGGGTCAGTGGATCGCCCTGGCCGGAGTTCACCCCACGACCGGGAAATTCCTGCTGCGCTGGTATCGTCTGCTCTCGTTCGACAGCGAAACCGGCAACGTCCGCCGGTCTGACACCAACCGTGAGCCGTACGGTCGCCGCGCGATGATCGACGGTCCGGAATGGCCCATGATTGAAATCAACAACGTAACGCAGCCCGCCCTCAACCTCCGCGCGATCCTGCTGCCCAACGTCATCGGCGTCGCAACACAAACGGTAAAATTGGAGACAGATTGAAAGTAGGGGTCAGGAGTCAGGGGACAGGAGTCAGCCGGAAGGGAGCAATCCCCCACTGAC
>JANOIK010000870.1:0-2737 GCA_031407585.1 Planctomycetota bacterium
GGGAGCAACGAGCACGGTCGCCAGTGGCGACCGAGCGCAGGCAGTAGTCCGCGCGAAGCGCTGGGCTGGAGAGGGGGGCAGCTGGTACTCGGCTCGCCTGCGGATCGGCCGGTAGTCGCCCGGCCCTACAAAGCGGATCTACGCATCCACCGGCTCCGGCGCCGGCAACCGTCGCGGATACCGCTCGTCATGCTCGGCCAACTTCGCCACGCCGGCCGCACCGGCGAGCGCCCCGATCAGCCCGAGCACCAACGATTCCGCACGCCGGGCGTTCTCCCCCGCGCGTCCTAAGTTTTGCGGCCACGCTTCCGGGAAACTCCCCGCAAGCGTCCCGATCGCGAGCGCGCCCACCAGCGCCGCGCACAACAAACCGCCGCTCGAAGCAAAATACCCAATCCCCGCCCCAAGCACCGCCGCGGGCACGCCAATGCGCAGGCACCGCGCCGCCAGCGGCACGTCAACCACGCGCTCCACGTCCCTGTCCACATCCCTTTCCACGTAGGGGACCACCCACCGCGGCACGCCATCGACCACCCTGGTGTCGGCGTGCCGCAGGGTGACGCCTACCACGGCGCCCGCGGCGATCACCATCCCGGCGACGACGTAAGTAGCTCTCATAAGGAAAGCATAGCTTTCCGAAATCGCGGCATGTGAGCGATCGTATGGGAGTTTAATGGCGGTTGAGATAGATTAAGCCCTGCCGACCACCTATCTAACATCCGTACGAGGCGAGCAAACATGCCTGAGTGCCGTCCGCACCGTGACCTGGCGATGTACCTCGTCTCTAAACAATCGGAAAGGTGCGCGCGGCTTGCCACAAGTGTGCTGGCATTCTTCCTTGGCGGCTTGATCAGCGCGGCCGCAGTCGCCGAAGATGTGGCCGAGGCGCCATCCTCTGTCGACGAGATTGTCCTGCGCCTCAAGGCGCAGGAGGAAGCTATCGAGACTCTGCAGGCCACCTATCTCTGTCTTAGCAAACACACCATCCTCCGTCCGGGAGCCAAGCATGACCCCAGATTTCCGATCGCAGACAACCTGGCGTCGTTAATTCGCAGGTCGAAAGTAACTTGGGAAGCAACGCGCGATGGACGCGGACGCATCGAGGCCGTGCAACAAGCGACCAACGTTCGAGACGACGGCACGTCGTTCGAGAGCCGCGAGACGATCGTTTCTGCGTTCAACGGCGCGACCGGCCGGATGTTAACGACGGATCGACAACGCAAAGGGACCGACATGCCGGCAATCGGGCAGGCTACGCAGAGGTTCGAACGAACTCACAGCTCGCCCTTCGATATGACCACGCACGACCTGGGCTCTCCGGTCAGCAAGCTCCTGGAGGAAGGACGAGCGACGGTCGTCGCCATGGAGCGCTGGGAAGATCGGCCAGTCGTCGTCCTGGAAGTGGCGCCCGTCACCGTCAGAAACGACTACATCTACCGTCAGCGGTTCTGGATCGACGTCGAGCGCGGCGCCGCCGTGCGTCGCCAAAGCTTTGTGCAACGTGGCGAAGGCATGACTTGGGGACTCCACTACCAGGTGGACGCGAAGCAGTTTTCCGAAGTTTCGCCGGGCATTTGGTTGCCGAGCGCCGTCGATATTTGGAATTATTACGTGAGCACCGCGGGGCAGAACTTTCTTTCCGGTAAAGAAGACTATGCAATCATGGACTGGAAAATCAACGAAGCGATTGACCCCTCCCGCTTCGAATTGGAGTACCCCGAAGGAACGTTGGATACGGACCACCCAGAGCTAGGGCAACTAGTCCCCGCCAGGCAATGACGCTACTTGTTCCTAGAAAAACACCGCTGAAAAGCGGTTAATTCAATCGGGGATAGCCGCCTACCGTCGCCGCCGCCGAGCCGACAACGCCGCAAGCCCCACCAGGCCCAGACTCAGGGTGCCTGGCTCCGGTACGTGCGGAGTCACATCGGAAAACGTCTCCCCAATGCGGATCTCGTCGAGCGACCACTCGGCGAAGGGAGTCTCCGCTTGCGCGCTCCCCGCAAACACGCGAATGCGGTCGAACGAGAACAGGTTGCCGCTCGTTGTGTTGAAGGCCGGCGTTACCGGCGCCGTTTGGGCGAGGCCGCGGGCTTCAATCGCCGACAGGTCGATCGTTGCACCCGCGCTGGCGACATCAGGCGCGGCATTCATGTCGGGATCGATCCACATGAAGACCGTGTCGCGCGGCGCCGCGCCGCCGTAGTGGTCGATCCGCGCCACCATCAAGCTGACCTGCCCCGCGAACGGATCTTGCGTCATTTGCGATCCAAATCGGCCGTTGACGGGGTTGCGATGCCAATCGCTCGCTGCCGTGATCGGCCCGTCTTGGGGATCGACGTAGCTCGGCGAAGCCTGCGCTGTAATCGCGCTTGAAACGCGGGGCGCGGTGATCATCCAGGTATCAATGGCTTGGGTCGGCGGGCCGCTGCCCGAGGCCAACGGATACTGGAAGTTGCTGTTCTCGCCGATGTCGAGCTTCTCTTCCAAGGCTTGCGTCGAATCGAAAAGCCCTAAAAACGCTCCGCGCGCGTACGTCCCGGCTCTCAACAGCGGCGACGTTGGTGGGTTCACGGCCCCCGTGCGGATCGCCAGAAAAGAAATCCATGTCGTCGTTGGCGCCGCATCCGTGGCGCCGAGCGTCACGCCGTCGCGGCGGAACGCCAACGGCCGACCAATCTGCGAATTGCCTGCGCTCCCCGTGTTCAGCAGCTTGCCGCCGCTGGTCGTCAGAACA
>JANOIK010000889.1:0-4364 GCA_031407585.1 Planctomycetota bacterium
TCGCCAAACAGCTCGGCCATGATTCGCACCGCCGGCGGGCAAGAGGCCGCGGCTTCGGCCGTTGCGATCTGTACGTCGCGGGCCGGGTCGTCGCCGTCGGCAAAGTAGATTTCCATCGACGGCGCGTCGCCGCGTCCCGGCGCCTTAGCGGCAACGGTTTCGGCCGCGAAACGTACATCGCGTTCGAGCGAGGCCGGATTGCCGCTGGGATCGAAGCCGCCGCCAATCGCGAGGAAGTAGTCCTTCGCCGCGGCGCGGTGTCCGTTGCCTATGGCGGCGATGACCAGCGCCGTCGCGCAGACGCTGGTCCAGTTCGTTCGAAGGCACGCCATCGATGTTGTTCTCCTTGCGAACCCGTCGAAATTTCCGGCCTCCGACAGGATTGAATTGTCCGTTCGTTCGGCGCGGTGAAAAAATCGTGGTTCTTTGGGGTTGGACCCGGGCGATTTCGACCGTAGCCGCGTCGCGCGGCTCGGTAAATCTCGAGGTTGCGGCGTAGTGTGGCGTTGTGATGGCATTGTCGTGAAATGTCCGCTTCGGTCGTGATACTGTCCGCTTTGGGCCTTATTATGTCCGCTTTTTATGGCGAGCGGTCACGTCCGCGCCGCGCAACCGGCGAACGATCGTGGCGCGCACCGCAGGTTGGAAAATCGAACGTGGGGCGGGCCGCCGCTCCCTGGGGGAGTCGTGCGTCGAGCCAGACTTCAAGCCAGACTTCAATCTACCGCTGGGAAACCGGACGCTAGCGGGTGCCGGCTGATTTGGGTCAGCCGCGGGGTAAGAGCCGCGTCTTTGTGAAGCTGGCTCTCGTGTTTGAGCCTAGCAGAATCGTTGGCACAATTTCTAGCACACCGGGACAAGAATGTGGGGAATAGTTTCGGTGCGCGGGCGTCGGTGTTTTTGCGGCGGCGAGTTGGGGAAATGTCCGGCGTGGCGGACATTACGCGGGGGCGCGGGGCGAGAGCGCGCGGCTAAATGTTTCTGGGGGCGGCTTAGGGGCGTAGCACTGTGATGCCCGCGCCGGGGTAGTGGTCCAGTCGGGGCAGCTCTTCGACCGCAGCGGCGAGGGGTAGGACCTGGCGGACCATGGCTTCGGGGTGGATTTTTCCGCTGACCGCCAGCGCGAGCAGCGGTGCGTAGTCGGCGGCCGCCATGCCGTGGCTGCCGCGGATTTCTAATTCGCGGCCGATGACCAGCTCCATGGGCAGACGGGGCTGGGCTTCGGCGCCCAGGAGCAGGCCGACTTGTACGTGGCGGCCGCGCGGGCGGAGGCAGCGCAAGGAGTTGGCCGCCGTTTCGGCGCTGCCGAGGGCGTCGAGCGAGAGGTGCGCGCCGCGGCCCGTCGCCTCGCGAATGGCGTCGGGCACGTTCGCGGCGGAGCGTGCGTTGATGACGGACTGCGCGCCGAAGCCCCTTGCGAGGGCTAGGGCGTCGTCGCTCACGTCGATGGCCACGACCTGGGCGCCGAGAGCGGCCGCGACCATGACGGCCGAGAGGCCCACGCCTCCGCAACCGTGGACGGCAACCCACTCGCCCGCGACGGCGCGGCCTTGGAGCGCGACCGCGCGGTAGGCCGTGGCCAGGCGGCAGCCAAACGCCGCGGCGGTCATGTCGTCGATCGCCTCGGGCACGCGCACCCGGTTGAAGTCCGCGAACCGGATTCCCACGAAGTCCGCGAACGAGCCCCAGCCGGTAAATCCCGGCTGGTACTGCTGCGGGCAAACCTGCGGAGCACCGCCGCTGCACTCGTCGCACGTGCCGCACCCGGCGACGAAGGGGATCGTCACGCGATCCCCGGTGCGCCACCCGCGAACGTCCTCGCCCAGCGCGACAATCTCGCCGACAAACTCGTGCCCCGGCACATGCGGCAACGTGGCGATGTCCGGATCATGCCCGCGCCACCCATGCCAGTCGCTGCGGCAGAGCCCTGTGGCCCGCACGGCGATGACGGCGCCGTCGGCGGTCGGCGTCGGTTCAGGGACGTCGGCCACGCGCAAGGGGCCGCCGAACTCATCGAAACAAATGGCTCGCATCAAAATCGTTTGCTCACTTCGCCTTCTGCGGATAAATCGTCTCCCCGCGCTTCAGCATCGCCACCAACGTCGCGATCTTCCGCTGCCGCCCCGCCTTCGTCTTCATGTTGTGCACGCGAAACGCGAGCGCAAACCGGTTCTGCTCGCTCAGAGTAGCCAGCATCTTCTTCGCCTTCGGTTCCCCTTCGATCGCCGCCTGCAGATCCGCGGGCATCGCCATTCCGCTCCGGTACGCCCGATCCCATCGCCCGTCGGCCTTGGCCGCATCGACCGCCGCCAGCCCATGCTCGGTTATCCGGCCTTCCTCGATCAGCCGGGCCACATTCGCGACGTTGATCTGGCTCCACACGCTCCGCTTGCCGCGCGGCGAGTACCGCTGCAGAAAGCTCCGCTCGTCGAACCCTTTGCGAATCCCGTCGATCCACCCCCAGCAGAGGACGACGTCGATCGCCTCCTTCGGCGTAATCGACTTGAGCCCCGACCCCACCTTGTGGATCTTGATCCACAACTCGTCGGCCTTTTCGTGGTGCTTGCCTAGCCATGTGTAGAAACTGGCCGCGGTCTTGAACTCGCGCACCTTCGCCGGATCAACTATTACGGACGCCATAAGCGAACTCGCCTGTCGAAGTGGTTGCACCCTCACGCACTCCAGGCACAATACCCGGCCCACGCCCCTATCGCCATGAGGACAACGCCCCCCACGACGAAACCTCGCGGCGATCGAGCCCCGCGCTCCATCCTTAACGCGCATCGTTCCGGCCGCCGTGCCATCGCTTTTCCAAAGCTCGCGACCGGCAGCGCCGTCGTCCGCCACGAAATAAAGCGTGCCGCCAACGTTCGTCAGGTGACTTGGACTTGAATTCGCAGAGCCGGGATTGATGTCCTTCACCAGGAGGGTGCCGGCAGGCGTGCCGTCGGTCTTCCACAGCTCGATCCCATGCGTCGGGGACGGCGCAGCATAGAAGAGGACCGAGCCAACTTGAACCAGGTCTCCCGGCGAGGAAGTCGCCGCACCTTGGTTGATGTCCTTGAGAATCTCCAAGTCGCCGGCAAGCAGTCGACGCGACTCGAGTTGCTCCAGGGCGTGTCGGCGCGTAGTACGAAACAGTGATGGCTGCCGCTTCATCAGGATTCGTTTGCCTCTTTGATCGCCTGAAGGCGGTCAGAAAAGAATGTTCCCCTGCGGTAGATCGTAAGCTGCCGCAGGTGATTGCCGCAAGAAAGTCATATTCTTCGGCCATTCGCCCAACCGGAACCCGTCCAGACCTTGCGTTTGAGTCCTGACTCCACTCGTCCGCCCTCTGCGTCTCCGCGCCTCTGCGCGAATCCCCCCTAGAGAATTTCCCAGAAAAATCGGCGCGCCCCCCTAGAAATGGGCCACCGAATGCACTACTGTACAAATGATGCAAAAACTGACGAGCTGCTGAGCAAGAACGTCGCATCCCAACCCTCCGCCTTTCGTGAATTTCGCGTCTTTCGCGGTTAATCCGTCCCCTCCCTCTCCGTGCCGCCTTGGTCAATCCACTCCATGCATCGTTTTTTCCAAAACCCACCGACTTTTGTCACGCCGGGCTCAGCCGAACGTCCGAGATTTCAAGCTCCGCGCCGCCGAAGCGCGCGACAAAATTCAGCAATTTTGTCACCACTCTTACGATTCCCCAACAATCGTTACAAAATTCAATCGCCGGCCCCCGAGAAATCCAGCGTGGCATCTCGAGTTTTTGGAACTTGGCAACCCATCATCGCCCCGCAACGCTCCAATATTCAGCATTCAGCATTCGTCATTCGTCATTCAGCATTCAGCATTCGAACCCCGTCATTTCCCCTCCCCCTTGCCCGCACGCCCCCCCTGCCCGAAAATCGCCACTTTCCACACGAACTCGCAACTCGTAACTCGAAACTCGCAACTTCCCGCAGGACCCCCGCCATGCCCGCCCTCACGCCGCAAGCCATCACGATGAAGGATGGCCGTTTGTCGACGCCCGCTTGCCCGATCCTCCCCTTCATCGAGGGCGACGGCACCGGCCCGGATATCTGGGCCGCCAGCGTCGTCGCGCTCGATGCCGCGGTGGCGAAGGCCTACGGCGGCGAGCGGCGGATCGAGTGGCTCGAAGTGCTGGCCGGCGAGAAGTCGTTCAACAAGACGGGGAACTGGCTCCCCGATGAGACGCTCGATGCGTTTCGCAAGTACCTGGTCGGCATCAAGGGGCCGCTGACCACGCCGGTCGGCGGCGGCATCCGGTCGCTCAACGTCGCCCTGCGGCAGATTCTTGACCTTTACGTCTGCTTGCGCCCCGTGCAGTACTTCACCGGCGTGCCGTCGCCCGTGAA
>JANOIK010000593.1:0-2591 GCA_031407585.1 Planctomycetota bacterium
TTCTTGCCTTCGAACTCGCCGGCCTTGGCATTGGGGTCGGCGTTCATGAACTTCGCGATCGCCGCTTCCACGGCCGCCTGGTTCTTGATCTCGATCGCGAAAAGGAACCGCTCGCTCTTGGTCGTGATCGGCACATCGTAATCGGTCACCAGGGTGACGCGCTGGCCCAGGTGGGCGACCAGCTCCTCGCGAACCTTCACCCGCGGGCCGTACGGATCTTTCTCGAAGCCGTCGATGACGTCGCCAAACGCGTTGTCGTAACCGGCGATCGCATCGAACAGCGAGCCGAAGTTGTCGAAGGCATTCAGCAGGTCGAAGTTGAACGTGCGGTAGCTCGCCAGCTTGCGAGGGATGAACGGCTGGGCGTCGAGGTTGTCGCCGTTGGGCGTGCTCAGGATTCGCATCGCGAGTTTGTACTTCTCGGGCTCGCCGGGGATCGGCGGGGCGTAAATCGCGGTGCGGTGCATCATCTCGAACGCGTCGTACACGGCGAGATTCACAAAGCCGCCGACGCCCCGAACGGCGTCGAAGCCCTGGGCCTCCATGATCGCGATGTAGTCCTTGCCGCGGCGCAGGGCCGAGTCGTCGCGCAGCAGCGAGCGGCTGGCGCGGGCGTAGCCGAAGGGGTCGATGAACCAGCGAATCTCGGGGACGAGGTCGCCGGCTTCGCCGGACACCTGCTGCATGATTGCCTGGTACGCGGGCACGTCGGACAGCGAGTGGCCCGACGGGCCGTTGAAGCGGCCGAGCATTTCCTGCGCTTCGGCCACGTTGTCGGTCACGCAAAGCATTTCCTGGTGAACGAAGAACACTGCCTGGCGGGCAATGTCTTTTGCGCCCTGCGGCGGGATGTCGAACACGGTGAGCTCAACGCCTTGGGCAGCGGTCGCCGATTTCTTGGCGCCGCGCTTCGTCAGGTCGGCGTCGATCTTGGTGAGCAGCGTGCGGACCTCGTCGTTGCGGCCGGTGACGTCGACGACCACGGCGATGACCGCGCGGGCGTTCTCCTTCTCGACCATCGCGAAGGCGATCTCGCCCGCGGCGACCTTGCGGAGGTCGTCGGCCTCGAGGCCGAGCTTCTGGCGCGTGCTGGAGAGCTTGCGTTGGATCTGGCGCTGCATGTCCTGGACGAAGGGCTGCATGGCCTCGTCCTTGGCGAGCTGGCCGAGCTGGGTTTGATTCCAGTGCTCGGCGAGCGTTTCGAAATTGGTGATCGAGGCGTAGCCCCGGCTGTCGGCGCTCATGATCTGGTGGCTCGGCGTGGCGGCGGTGGCCGTCCGCGCGGCTGCCAGGAGGGCGGCTAGCGTCAGGGCGAGCGTCAGGCTCAATCGGGAGATGAAGGATCGTGTCGCCAAAGTACAGGTTCCTGACAGGAGGGCCGCCGTGGCCAGGATCGGAAGTTGCCGGGGACTCTAACTGGTTATCGGAGGGAGAACAACGGTTCTGTGGGAGTTGCTAGCGTGAGCGTGCAGGCTTACCCAGGGCGGTTTTCGGGAGCGTGCGGCAGAACAGGTGCATTCGTTATGCCAGGATGCGGTGTGAGGGGGAAGGCAACGAGGACGGGGGACGGGAGAGGGAGGACGGAGGACGGGGATTCTGGGGCCGGCGCTCCGACGTTTTGGGGTGCGGTTGCTGGGCGGACAGAATGTTTTTTTGTTGGCGAGCTGTGGGGCGGCGTTTTGGGAGCGGGGGAGTTTGCGTATGTGGTTGCGGGGCAATGGGTTTGGCGGCGGCGTCTTGGCGTAAACGGCTGAAAGGTGTGGCTGCGACTGGCGGACAGAATGGGAGACGCTGTGAAAATGCTCGGGGAATTGAGAGGTTGGCGATTGGGCAATTGTCCGCTTCGCTCCGGGGTTGTGTCCGCTTTGGGCTTCATACTGTCCGGTTTGGGGTCGATTGTGTCCGTTTGGACCGGCAGACTCGGCGGGCGTCTGAGAATGTGGGCGCCCGTAGGTGGAATCGCGCACGGAGATTTGCAAACTGGACGGCGCGCGCCGTCGTTTGGGATTCCGTGCCGCGAAGCTTCCCAGGCCAGAATGGTTGGCGTTTGCGCACATTGCTGCAGCTCCTGAATGCTGGAAAATCAACCGCCTTGTGTTATTCCGTACACGTCATTGGATCAGAGTGCGCGGCCCAAAACTAGTACACGGGGCGAAGATTGGGGGAAGTTTTTTCGCTGCACTCACGGCAATGCGAAAGAAAAAGAGAAAAAGGTGCCAGGAACCTTTTTGCGCTTTCCGCTGGAAAAGGTTCCTGGCACCTTTTTCTTTCTGGCACCTTATCCATTCCGAGTTTGGCGGAAGCGAGCCGCCCTGCAAGTTCATCGACAGCATCTCCAGGTCATACCAGGGCTCCCCGGGCGGCAGCCCGTTCAGCCGCACGGCGCTCATATCGCCATTGGCGCCCATGGATGCCGTTTGCGTCGGCCCACCAGCGAGATCATAGCTGAGCTCGGTGAAAACGTCGAAGAACGAGTGGACTTCGGTAGGTCCCCCCAAAGGCGGGCCCGGAAAGCGATGGAAGTCCGCAAACACATCGAAGAACGAGTGGATGCGAATGGGCCCGGCCACCGTGTTGAAGACCACGTCGTT
>JANOIK010000932.1:0-4727 GCA_031407585.1 Planctomycetota bacterium
AACACGCGGCCCAACATTGGTGCGCCTCCGGAGTGAATCGCCCTGAGGCAAGTCTCCCAAAAGCACGCCACAAAGTCACGAATCCAACCGCGGAGACGGCTGAAATGCTAGCTTGAAAAGCATCGGCGTGAGCCCCTGGAACGAAGCAGAGCGAGAACAGAAAGCCCCAACGGGGCGGCAGTGGGCTTGCGAATTACTGTCGCCCCGTTGGGGCTTACGGGAATCTTGCTGCCGCTAACCAGGGGCTTACGCCCCTGGCTATGAACTGCCGCCGCGTTGCGGCTGAGAACTGGTCGCACTTATCCGAATTCGTTAACACTCGCGCAAAGGTTTATTACGCGGCTTCGTCGGGAGGGTGGGCTCGGCCGGTGAGGCGGCTTCTTAGTGCGGCCAGGCGACTCTGCGGCGTGACGATGGGTGCGGCCGCGAGCGCTGCCGGCGCGTGGCGGCCTTTCACCGCGAGGTCCATGCCCTCGCCGAAGTAGTACTTGCGGGCCTCGGGGTTGCGCAACACCTCTTCGGGTCGGCCGTGGCACAGCACCTGACCGGCGCGGATCACGTAGCTGCGGTCGGTGATCTCGAGCGTCTCGCGCACCTGGTGGTCGGTGATCAGGATCGAAATCCCGCGCGTGCGCAGGTCGCGCACGATGTCCTGGATGCTCGCGATCGTCACGGGGTCGATGCCCGTGAACGGCTCGTCGAGCAAGATGATCTTGGGCTCGGACACCAGGCAGCGGGCGATCTCCAGACGGCGGCGCTCGCCGCCCGACAGCGACATGGCCTTGCTCTTGCGAAGTTTTTCGATTCCGAACTGCTCGAGCAGCTCGTCGCAGCGGCGGCGGCGCGTCTTGCGATCCATGCCGAGCATTTCCATGACGCCCAGCAGGTTGTTCTGCACCGAGAGCTTGCGGAAGACGCTCGACTCTTGAGCGAGATACCCCATGCCGCCATCGCGGCACCGGCGGTACATGGGCCACGTGGTGACTTCGCGATCGGCGATGAACACGGCGCCGGCGTCCGGCTCGGTCATGCCGCACGCCATGCGGAACGAGGTCGTCTTGCCGGCGCCGTTTGGACCGAGCAAGCCGACGATCTCGCCGGGGTCGACTTCAAAATCGACGCCATCGACGACGCGGCGGCGCCCGTAGTTTTTGACCAAGCCGCGAACGCGTAAGAGTGTCATTGTGCGGTCCTCCATGACCGAAGCATTTAGCCGCGGAGCTTGCTCCGCGTTTATCGCAAGGCTCCCGCCGCGAGCGGCGGGGCTAAATGGTGTTTATCTCACCAATCTCATATCACCAAAATTCGGAAACCCGGGGAGCACGGGAGCGCCGGGGATCCCGCCCCAGGAGTGGGGCCAAAAGACGCACACAGCTTTGCCGATGACCAGCCGGCGGTCGAGGTATCGCCCGCCGGGGCGACTCACGGCCGTGTCTCCGTTGCCGTACCACAAACGGCAGTCGGCGCTCTCGGGACTGTTGTCGCCCATGACGAATAACTGACCCGGTTTGATGGGGAACTTCTCGCTGCGGCGCGTCAGGAAACGCGGCCATGCTTCCGGGTCTTTAAACAGGTCGCGCGCATCGCTGAGCGGCGGGACGACCTCGTCCCCAGCGTTGGCCGCGAGCCTCGGCGGGTAGTAGTCCATCGACATCGATTCTTGGGAGCGCGTGTCGTTGGTGGCGATGTAGTAGACGTCGCGAAGCACGGCAAGCCGCGTCACGACGAGCTTCGCGCCGCTTACGCCGACGCCGGCGGGCGCCAGGTCGCCGCCATCCGAACCGCCGTCCGCCGCATCCGACCAGGGAATCATTTCCTCTCGACCGCCTGCAGAGGCGAATAACACGTCGGGGTCGTAGGCCGAATTCGCAAACTCCACCAGCTTGCCGTCGACCCAGAGCAAGAGTTGATCGTCGACGTTGGCGAATCGGATGCGGTACGAATCGGCGCCGTCGATGGGCGTAGCTGCCTCGCTCTTGAACGGAAGCGCTCCGCCCGTTCGGCCGTCGACGACCGAGAGCTTCGCTTTGCCGTCCTTAAGGTCGATCGTCGCGCGGAAATGGTAGCCCGCCTCGACAAGGTCGAGCACTAGCTCGCCGCGAGCCTCCTCGACTTCAACGTCGACGTCGACTGCGAGGTCTCCCACCCAGTTCATGCCCATGTGCTGCCGCAGGGCGTTAGACCAGGACAGCCCGCCCGGATGGCGCAACGTGTCCATGAGATACTCACGGTGAATGCGCGTGTTGTAGGAGTTGAAGTCGGTGATCAGCTCGGGAAACGCCTTCTCCCTCATGGTTGCTCGCACCTGAGCGGGCGAGTCGGGAAGATTTTCCCGCTTCGTCCACGCTTCGATCGAGCCGGCGCGAGAGATATCCGTGGCGAGACTCCAATCGTCCTCGCGGGGCAGCAAATGGCGATAGCGCAGCCACGCAACGGGCGCATCCGCGGGCAAGTCAACGCTGCAGCGCTGCGCCACGGTCGGATCGCCCGGCTCGGCCTCGACCTTCCAGCCGTCCGACGTCGTCGCCGCCCAGCGGAGCGGCCAGCCCGACTTGTTGAGCAGGGCCGACTCGTAATCGGTGTCGTGCACCGGTTGAAGCATGGCCGCGACCGTCTCCGGCGGTTTGCGCTCGATGAGAAACTTCGCGTTGGCATCTCCGAGCTTCCGCGTGAAGAGGTCGCCCTGGTAGATCTGCAGCTCCTCGCCAGGCAGGCCGACGAGCCGTTTGATGTAGTTCATGTCGCCGTCGCCGGGGAACTTGAACACGATCACGTCCCAGCGGCTCGGCTCCTTGAATTCGTAACCGTACTTGTTCACCAGGATGCGATCGCCCGGGTAGCTATCGTCAGTTTCGACGTTCTCGAGATCGGCGAAGGCGGAGACCTCGTCGACCGCGTTGGGCGGAAGGTCCTTGCTGTACGGCATGGGGTAACGGCACATGGGGCACATGCCGCCGACGACCTCCGCCTCCTCAAACGTGGCGAACTGCCGTAGCCGGCCGGCGTCTTCCATGTCCTCGGCACTGCTGGAAGTGCGAAAACGGGCGCCGCACTGCGGGCACGCGACGTCCTTGTGACGTCCCTGGAGCGACGGAGACATCGACCCCGTGGGAATGACGAACGCCTCGGCCTCGAACGTGCGAAACAGAAACGCCAGGACGAACGCGACGACAACCGCTTCGATCGTCTCGTGGAAGAGGATGAAGTTCGGGCCGACGTGCTCGGCGCCGTGCTTCGGCGCACTCGAGTCGGCAACGGGCGCGTCGCGGCGGGTCTTGGGGGGATTCTTGTTGGCCATCGCAGTCGGTGCTGGAGTTCAGTGATTGGGCGTGCCACCCGTTCTTCGCCGCGGAGGCCGCAATATAGCGGCAATCCGGCGATCAGGGGAAACGCAATGCCGGCCGCGGTAGAGGCTGCTAGCAATTGCCCGCGGCCGGCCGATTCGCACTGCGAAATCAGCCGTGCGGGGGGCGCCCGAGTTTGCTACGCTCCGCGGCCAAATCTGGGGTCGCTGGGCACTCGCACGCCAGCCGGTCGCCGCCCGCCACATTCTGCACGAGTTTTTCCATGTCGCTTGCCCGTTTGCTTCGCCGCCGCCGTCCCCTGCCCTTCGCGGAATGGGGTTGGGAGATTCGCAACTTTTCGCTGTCCGGCGACGGCCGCTTGCAGTTCGCCCAGTGGCGTCACCCGGCAACTTCCATCACCACGATCGAGCAGGAAGAAGTCGACGCCCTGCGGCAGTGGATTCGCCCCGGCGATTTCGCGATCGACATCGGCGCCCACACCGGCGACACGAGCGTGCCGATGGCGCTCGCGGCAGGCCGCCAGGGGTGCGTGCTCGCGCTCGAGCCCAACCGCTACGCCTTCGCGGTGCTGGCGGCGAACGCGCGGCTCAACGCCAATTGCACGCGCATCGAACCGCGGTGCTACGCCGCCACGCAGGACGACGGGCAGTTCGAGTTTCTGTACGGCGACGCCTCGTACTGCAACGGCGGGCAGGCGATCGGCCGCTGGAACCCGTTTCGCAAAAAGTATCCGCTGCCGGTCGAGGGTCGGCGGCTGATTCGCGTGCTGCGCGGCGAGTTCGGCGATTGGCTGCCGCGGCTGCGCTACGTCAAGGTCGACGCCGAGGGGCACGACCTAGGCATCTTGCAGTCGATCATGCCTGTGCTGCGCGAGTGCCAGCCGGTGATCCGCACCGAGGTGTTCAAGAAACTGCCCGCCGCAGATCGCTTCGCGCTGTACGAACTGCTGGTGGAAGCCGGCTACGACGTGCACCGGTATGCCGACGGCGCCTCGCCGCAAGGAACGCCGCTCGTGCGGCGGCAGATGACCGAGCATCGCCACTTCGACGTGCTGGCGCTGCCGAAGCGGCACGAGACGCGGGGCCGCGGGCAGCAACGCCGCGCGGCGTGATGTTTCACTATCTCGCAGGCCCAAGGGGCCGACAGTTCATAGCCAGGGGCGTGAGCCCCTGGTAAGCGGACCCAGAATTGCACAAGCCCCAACGGGGCGGCAGTACGTCGGCATCGACACTGTCGCCCCGTTGGGGCTTCGACCAAGCGCGCCTCCGCGACCAGGGGCTGACGCCGATGCTTTTCAAGCTAGCATTTCAGCCGTCTCCGCGGTTGGATTCGTGACTTTGTGGCGTGCTTTTGGGAGACTTGCCTCAGGGCGATTCACTCCGGAGGCGCACCAATGTTGGGCCGCGTGTTCGATGCGTTTCT
>JANOIK010000939.1:0-3175 GCA_031407585.1 Planctomycetota bacterium
ATCCATCGCCCCGCCCGGGAGACCGGCCCCGGCGCCCAGGCCCGCCGCGACGTCCAAATCCGCGGGCGTGGCCTCGGGCGTCACCTCGAGCGTGATTTCCTTGGCCAGGCGCAGCAGCTTCAGCTCCAGCGGCTTGCCGTCGCTGTCCGCCACGGCTTTCTGCAGCACCGTCATGTCGTTGATCTGCTCGCCGTTAACGTCGAGCAGCACGTCGTGCTTCCGCACGCCGGCCTTCTCGGCGGGGCTGTTGGGGACGACGTGCTCGACCACGACGCCCACGCCCTCGGCAAGCTGCAGGTGCGTGCGCAGCACGTCGCTGGTGAGCGGCTCGCCCTGAATGCCGAGCCAATGCGCGGGCCGAGAGGGCGCGCCGTCGCTGGCGATCGACGCTCGGTTGTTGTCATTGCCGGCAAGCTCGTCTTGCGCCTGGTTCGGCGAAATCGTGACGATGGGGCCATCCTCGTCGACGGCATCGGCCGCTTGTTGGGCGTACGCCGTCATCGTGCTGAGCGCCGCGACGGCGGCGATCAGCAGTGCGGCGTGATTTTCTTTTCTGGTTATGTAAGACATGATTCGGTTCTCCTTAACAAAACGGTTTCTCACTGCGACGTTCAGATTATCAATCGAGTCAATCCGGGTGGCACGCCCTGCGGCGGACCTTGGGCGTGCCACCCCGAATGATTTCGATTGGCAATCTGAATATCAATAAGCATCAGTAAATAGGCCGGCTCACGGGCGTGACGACGGCGTCGTCGACTGGCACGACCATGGGGACGATGCGGTTCTCTTGCTCGAAAAACAACGGGGCGTAGCGACGCCGCGTTTGCAGGTCGATGCCGTGATCGGCGAACTGGCGGCGGAATTCCGGCGCCGCCCACTGCGGCGACGCGCCGAATTGCTCGCCGAGACGCTCGCCTTCGACCAGCGGCACCTGCACGCGCTGGGGCTGGCCGTTGCGGTCGTGGACCACCAGCGTGATCGAGTCGCCGTCGGGCAGCGGCGCCGCGAGCGGCGGGGCCTCGGCCATGATCGACGGTGCGTCGGTCTTCACGATCAAATCCGCATCGCCAAGCTCCGCGGGCACGTGCATCCGCCAGCCCAAGCCGAACGCGAGCATCAGGCTGGCCGCGGTGGCCAGCCACGTTGACGAAGCTGCTGAGGATAAAGAGACGGACGAAGTTGGCAGCTTCGTGTACGGAGAGACGGACGAAGCTGGCGGCTTCGTGAACGACGGCTCGCTCACGATTCGGCGCATTTCGCCGCGCCATGTTTGGGCTTCGAGAAACGCCAGAGCGCAGCGCCGCCAGCCGCCCGCGCGATCGTCCAGCGATGCGAGCAATTGCTGCCGCTCGTCGGCGGAGAGTTCGCCGTCGACGAGTCGGTCAAACGCGCGGTCGAACAGGGGGTCGACGTTTTGAACTTCGTCATTCATGATTGCGGCGTCAGGCTCGGAGCTAACTTTGCTAACGTGGCTCGCAGCTTTCCGCGGGCTCGGTGCAGCCGGGCTTCCACGGCGCTTTGGCTGGCGCCCAGTCGCTCGGCCAATTGGCGGTAGGTCCAATCCTCGGTGTACTTCAGCAGCAGGATCTCGGCGTCGCGTCGCGGCAACGCCGCCAGGGCGCGTCGCACGAGTTGCTGCTGCTCATCCGCTAGCAGCCATGCCAACGGGTCGTCGTCGATGGCTTCGACCGGCGCGACGCCGCTTTCGGCAAATCGCGTCGCCAGCTTGCGCCGCCGTCCGGCGTTGCGTCGGTGCAGCAGCGCTTGCGTCACCGCGATCCGGTACAGCCACGGGGCCGTGCGGCTCGCGTCGCGCAGGTTCGCCGCGCCGAGGAGCGCCGCGGAGGCCACTGCTTGCCCGACTTCGTCGAGCGAGTCGCGTTCAACGCCCCGTGCGGCCAATACGGTTCGCAGCCACCGGCCATGCTCGGCCAGAGCGGCGGCGACGTGAGCCCGTCGCGGATCGGATTGGCCGGCAGGATGGTTCATGCAAGTGGCGGCCTCACGGTGATAGTTGCCGCACCGAGGAGCGTCTTGCGGGGAAAGATCGAAAAACTTTGGGACGCCCGCTGGCGCCCCATTCTTCCCCTAACGAATCCCACCCGGCATCGGTTCACGCCGCGGGGACGGCCGGCAATGGGAACGCGAGGCTCCCCCGGGGTTTTCGCCCCACGGCGATCCACATTCCCAGCCCCACCAGAAAGAGCCCCACGCTCAGATTCTGAGAAATGCTCAGCCCCGTCCCCCAAACGGGGGCCTCGTCCACGCGGATCGTCTCCAGCAGAAACCGCGAGACGGGGTGGACCATGAGCATCAGCGCCATCACCTCGCCGTCGTGGCGGCGATAGGGGTAGAACGACCACAAGACCCAGGCCAGCAGTGCGGCGTCGATCGCGCTGTAGATTTGCGCCGGGTGCACTGGCAAACTGCGCGGCGGCGCTTCCCGCAGCGCAAGCATCGTTTCGCCCTTCGCCGTGCGCAGCCGCACGCGCGTTCCTTGCTCGATGGCCGCCGTGAGCAGCCAGTGAGCCGCGTCCAGCGGCGAGTTGAGTTTGAGCTCCATCGCCTGGCCCGTTTTTTCGTCGAGCGTTCCGACGACCAACGGGTGAGCAGCGTCGATGCGCGCCAGGTCGCCGCCGGTCGTGCCGGAGTCCGCCTCGCCGCGCTCATCGAGCGTGTCGATGTGGATCGCGGTCACGACGTCGCTCGCCTGCAAACTGGCGTCCGCCGCCGGCGAACCCGCGTCAACCTGACGGATGACGACGCCATCTTTGCCAGCGTCGGTTCCCACCGTGAGGCCGTAGAACCGGCCGAGGCTCGCCTGCTCGCCATACGGCGGGCTCAGCGAGTTGGCATGGTTCTCGCGCGGGAACGTGATCGCCCACGGCAGGTTCGACTCGCCGCCGTAGCAGCAGCCATTCATGAGACAGCCCATGCGGCCCAGCGACAGGCCGACCATCATGCCCGGCGCCAGGAGGTCGGCGACCGCGAGCGCCGGCCACTTGCGCCGCGCGACATACACGAGAAACGCGGCCATGGCTCCCAGGAACGCGCCGTAGACCACCAGCCCGCCTTCGGTGAACGCGAGCGCGTTTTTCAGCGTGCTCCATGGGTCGGCCTCGCGAATGCGCGAGTCCCAATACTGAACGACGTAAAACAGCCGCCCGCCGATCGC
>JANOIK010000945.1:0-7139 GCA_031407585.1 Planctomycetota bacterium
AGGGCCGCCGCCGAAGAATCGCCGCCGGCGCCGGCGTCGAGCCGCACGAGGTGAACGACCTCGTCAAACAGTTCGACGCGATGGCCCAGGTCATGACCTCGATGGCCGGCAAAGGCGTGCGCGAACGCATGAAAATGGTCCAAGCCCTGCAGAACGGCGCGATGGCCGACCCCTCCGGCACGCTCAGCCGCAAGAAGGTCGGCACCGGCAAACGGCTCACGCCGCAGGAGCGCGCGAAGCAGCAAAAAGACCGCGACCGCGAACTGCGTAAGCGAAAGCGCGAAGGCAAAGATCGCAACAACCCGCGAGGTTGATTACCCCCCTGTTCTTCAAACCGGGGGCTCTTCGCGCTGCCCGCGCCCGAACCGTTGGCTATAATTAAAACGGGTCGTCCCACCGCGATGAACGATCATCCCAACAAGCACATCCGCGCCGCGGTTGAATACGCGATCGAGCACGGATGGACATTGCAAAAATCGTCGGCGCGGGCACATACCTGGGGGCGGCTATTCTGCCCTCTCGACGAGCGTGGTGGTTGCATTCGAGCCGTGTACTCGACTCCGCGCGTTCCGGAGTCACACGCCAAGGATATCCGTCGAGCCGTTGACCGCTGCCCGCACAGTTGAACGCTAAGGGATCGCCATGTCGACCTATGAATTCACAGTGATCGTGGCCAACTCGCCCGAATTGACCGAAGAGCTTGCCGACACGCTATTTGCAGCGGGCTGCCACGACGGCTCCCCCGGCACGTGCGACGGCGTGTTCTCCATCGACTTCCATCGCGAAGCCGCATCGCTAGAGGAAGCGATTCGCTCGGCGATCGGCGATGTGACAAAGGCGGGACTTTACGTTGAACGCGTCCAAATTCTCGCCGGCGACTTTCCAATTTCGGTCTGACGAGCGAGAAGGCAATCCATGGGACGCCGCGGGCAGTCAAAGAAACGATCCTTCAGCACACCTACGCTATAAACTCCTCTGCCACCCGCCGGCGAACGAGACGGCTCATGACCCTCTTCCGCATGTTTGCCATCACCTTGGCCGCGCTTATCTCCATTCGGTCCGCCGACCGCGCACATGCCGACACGTTCGGCAGCGGCCCTCAAACGTTCGACGTCGACTTCGTACCGATCGGCAATCCCGGCAATGGCGACTATACGACTGGGCTTGTCGGGCATGCGGCCGGCGCGGTCGCCTATTCATTTCGTATCGGAAAGTTTGAAATCTCCGAGCAAATGATCGACAAGGCCAACGCGCTCGCCGGGCTGGGCATCGACAAAATCGCCCGCGGCCCTGACAAGCCGGCCCACTTCGTGAGCTGGAACGCCGCAGCCCGGTTTGTGAACTGGCTCAACACCAGCACTGGCAGCCCACCGGCGTACAAGTTTGGTCTTCAGCCAGGTGATGTTGGCTACCACTCAAACCAGAACCTCCTCCTGTGGGACGTGAGCGATCCGGGCTACGACGCGAACAATCGCTTCCGCAACAGGCGGGCGCGCTACGTTCTGCCCAGTGACGACGAATGGCACAAGGCAGCCTATTACAACCCGTCCAGCGGCGCCTATTTCGACTACCCGACGGGGAGTAACGTCGCGCCGACGGGCGTAGCCAGCGGCACGACCGCTGGCACGGCCGTGTATAACGGGCAGCTTGGCCCCGCGGACGTCACGCTTGCCGGCGGTCTAAGCCGCTACGGGACGATGGCCCAAGGCGGCAATGTCCCGGAATGGATAGAGACTGAATTTGATTTATTGAACGACTCGGTCTCGTCGCCGCGCATGATTCGCGGCGGCAATTGGAACAACGGCTCGAATAACTTGTACGTTTCAATCTGGGGCGCTGGAGTCCCCGGGAACGGCGCCAGCATTGGTTTTCGCGTCGCCAGCGTCCCCGAGCCCAATGCCCTGCGACTCGGAGCCATCGCGATCGCAGCTTTGCTGAGGAGCAGGCAACGATCGCGACAACCCCGGATCTAAACCCGTCGCGTCCCCAATCTTCTTCAAACCGGGGGGGGCTCCGCGCGCGTAAATCTTGCCGGCATTGACTAGCGTAACATATATGTTACGATAAAGCGTGGTCGAAATCCGCGAATACATCCGTGACGATGGCCGCTGCCCGTTCGCGGAATGGTTTGAGCGCCTCGAGGATCAGGCCGCCGCGAAAGTCGCCTCCGCAATCGAACGGATGAAGCTCGGCAACTTCGGCGATCACAAGTCCGTCGGCGGCGGAGTCATGGAGCGACGGATCAACTACGGTCCAGGCTACCGGATTTACTTCGGCCGCGACGGGGCCAAGCTGGTCATTCTCGTTGGCGGAGGAACAAAGTCCCGCCAGAGTTCAGATATCAAAAATGCTCAGGACGCCTGGGCCGAATACAAAGCCACCAAGAACTGACTAGGCACTTTATGGGACGCACCCGAGCAGTCAAAGAAACGATCCTCCAGCGCGCCAAGGCAAACCCTCGGTTCCGCGCCGCGCTCATCGGCGAAGCGCTGGAATTGATCGCCGAGAACGACGTGCAAACCGCCAAGTCGCTCATCCGCGACTACGTGCTGGCGTCAATCGGATTCGAGGCCCTCGCCAAAGATGTGGGCAAGAAGCCTGAAAGCATCAAACGGATGCTGAGCGCCAAGGGCAACCCAACCATTAACAACATGGCAGCCCTACTCGCCTCGCTGCAACAGCACGAAGGCATCCAACTCCACGTGCAAACCACTCGTTAGGGGATTCATGACGCGGATCTGCAAATTCACCCCGATCCTCGCGAATCCATCACTGTCATTCGTTCCATGCAGTTCAATCTCCGCAGCCTGTTCCGTGCTTGCTGCGTCGTCGCCGCGCTGGCGGGTTGGTACGCCCTCTCGATGCGCAGCGCAACGTTCAATACGTCGTGGGAGCATCACCCCTTCGCTGGGCCGTTCATCTTTTTCAAAGAATCACGGAGCGTGATCGAATTCCTCGTCAGCGGGGTGATCGCGCTCGGCATCTTGATTCCCGCGCTCTTCTGGGTCCGCACCGGCTCCTCCTGGGTTGTCGCCGTAGCGATCACCGCCGCCCTCGCGTCGATCGCTCTCTCGTACGCCTGCGCGCTCTCCGCGTCCGTCTAGACGGGCGCCATACTACGCCGCCACGCAGCGGTCCTAGCTCCCATCGTTCACGATGGGTCTCACACGCCACGCCAACCACTTAGGCCCGTTCACGGGCCTTTCACCGCACACCTCATCACTAAAACCGCCGTTCCCCCGCCCCCCGCTCCGCTCCGCAGCCGCAACGCGGCGACCGTCAATAGCCTGCGGGCGTCAGCCCCAGGTCGCCCGGCCCACAAACCGCCAAGCCCCAAGGGGGCGACAGTCGCATCAGGCGTGACGAAACGCTCCCACCAACCGGACGCTAGCGCGTGCCGGCTAACCCATCAGCCGCAGGGCGCTAGCCCCCGGTTTCTTATCCCTTCCGCATCGCGATCCGCACCATCACCCCACGCCATTCGGTTTGCTTTGACTCGACCCACGGCCGTCGCTAACGTGGCGGTACGCTTCGAACCGCTCAGCGCCTCGCTTTGACTGAACATGATCAAGCAAGAGATCCATTTCGTCCACCAGCCCCGTCAAATTAGGCGGGCGATGTTCCAATTGGCGGGCTACAGGCTGAGGCGACCGCAGACGATCCTCGCTCTGGCGATCGGGTTGCTGGCAATCATCGTCGGACTTTCGAGCGGCAACTCATGGCTCATTGGGCTGCCATTGGGAATTTTCATTGCGATGCCCTTCTTGATAATCGCTCACGTAATCAGGTCTTCGCGGAATTTCGTTGGCGTTGAGGTGCAAATGACAGTCCGCGATGACGGCATTCTTTTCGCGAGCGCCCACCGCAGCGGCATGGTCGGCTGGGCCGGGTTCAAGGAGATTTATCTCCTAAAGGATGGGTGCGCCGCCTTCTTCAAGAGATCCGACTCGGTGACCTATTTTCCCACGGAACAACTCAGCCGGGAAACAATCGAGTACATGCTCGCCAAATTGCGGGAGAACGGCGTGAGAATTTACGGCGTCGCGCCCGCTCAATAGGAGGGGCATCGCTGCCACCTCACACCACTCTGCCAGCGGCGTTTCCTATTGATACCGACCCACTCGACGATTCGCTTTAAGCCGGATCGCCCGGGCCGACCTTTTCCTCTTAAACCCCTCCGGTCCCCTCCCCTCGATGGGAGCAACGAGTTGGGCGATCCCCACTCTTCCGCATCGCCGTCCGCAGGACAATTCCCACGACAGCGCAAAACAGAACGAGAATGGCAAGCTCTCTAAGCCCGGTAACGAACACTATAATGGTGGGGATCTTTTGTTATTGAGGTGGAGTCAACGCTTTGCACCCAGGGGACCGCACCAATGACGAAAGTAAAGTAGAAACCCTCTCTTTCCCTTCCAGGCAATAATGACGCCCACGCAGTTTGACAAGTCTGTTCGCCTATTCTTCGAACCAGTGCTGCACAAGCATGCGTTCTCGCTCGACGGCTCGAGGCACTGCACATTTCAGCGGAAGGCTAGCGACGAAGTTTATCATTTCATCGTTCCAGATCTCGGCCGTCGCGGTGCGTGGTACGACGTGAAGGTCTTTCCCGCGTCTCCACAGCTAGACCCGCTTTTTGCCGAGCGATTCCCCGACGATATCGGCATTCCCACCGACAGTTGGTCTTATCTGAGCGAGCGTGGCGTCGGTCTGAACCAAGAGCAATTCAACTGCAAGTCGGCTGAGAATTTTGCAAATCGGTTCGAGAAGACAGTACGTCAGCTGCTGTCCGCCGCAGTTGACTACCTGAACCAGTTCCAAACCGTCGAGAGCATGATTCCAGTCATCAAGAGTCCACTCTCTTTGGGGATCGCTCTGCATCACGTCGGGCGAATCGAGGAAGCACGCCCCGTGCTCAAGCAGCAGCAAGAACGGCTTTCCGCGACCGGATCATCCGATCGTGTGGTAACGGCATGGCTTGAGCGGATCAGTGAACTGCTCGGTTGATCCGGCGGGTCCCCCTGGCGTCTCGCCGCCTCGGGGCCAGCGGTGCGCCGAAACAGCCCGCACAGACCCTCGGCCAATTCTTAGAACGGCGTCTCGTCCGTCGATTCGTCGCGGCGAGTGCTACCCCTGTCCAAGCACTGGCCGCCGTTTTCAGTGCGCGTTTTTCGCGCCGATCCTGTCGGACCCCCGCCCATTCCCGCCCTCAAAAAAAACTTCCCAAAAAATCACCACCGAACACTATTTTTGGGCCGCGCACTCGCCTAGCATGAAGTCGTGAACATAAACGCCCGTTCATATAAGGGCAGGCTGTACACGCCCAGTCCTGCGTAGCGCAAGAGACAACCGCGGATGACACGGACTTCGCGGATAAGAGGCGGATGCCATCAAGCCATCCGCGTAATCCGTGATATCCGCGGTCACTCCCCTCCGGACGAAGCACGTGAGCGGAAAGGCGAAACGCTAATGACAAACACTCGACAGCCAACCGCCGTCACCGCGCGCCCTGTCCTCCGCCCAACGGCCACCCTCCACTCGGCGGCGATCCAAATCGCGACACCGCGCGACCGCATCGGAAAATGCCAAAATGCCCTCAATTTTGGAACGGCCCGCGCCTCGATTCACCGACAAACGCCGACTCCGCCCAACGCGCGGCACGCCAAAATGCAGCAATTTTGGCGCGGCTGTTCGAATTCCCGCGAAATGCGTGCAAAATTCACCCCGTCCCCCGTCTACCATGTTTCCCCTCCCTGCTCCCTGCTCCCTGCTCCCTGCTCCCTGCTCCCTGCTTTCCTCCCCTCCCTCCGGCCTCCAGTCTCCAGCCTTATTTCCCCCACATCGCCCCTTGCCAAACCACCCCGCAATCCGCCAAGATGGTGGATTCGCGGTCTACAACCCGTGCCGCGGTAAGACCTTGGGCCATGCCGTCGAGGAGTGAACTGTGTCGGTTGTCATTCGCATGAAGAAGATGGGAAAAGCGCACCGGGCGTTTTTCCGAATCTGTGCCACGGATAAGCGCGCCCCGCGCGATGGCCGCATCCTCGAGGAGCTCGGCACGTACGATCCCGTACTGCCCGAGACCGACGCGCGGGCCCGGTTCAAGGCCGAGCGCGTTGCCTATTGGCTCGGCGTTGGCGCCCAGCCGAGCGAGAAGGTCGCCATCCTGATCAAGAAGTACGGCCCGAACGGCACGCACCTCGACGCGCAGGCCAAGGCCCTCGCGAAGCTCGCCACGCCGAAGTCGGTGCCGCAGGCAGGTCCGGCCGTCGTGCCGCCCAAGAAGCAACGCGACGCCGATGCGGCCGCAGCCGCTGCGAAGGAAGCCGAGGCCCAGGCGGCCAAGGATGCCGAAGCGAAGGCCGCCGAAGCAGCGGCCGCGCCGGCAGCAGAGGCCCCCGAAGCTGAGGCGCCCGCGGCCGAGACAGCTGAAGCGGCGCCCGCCGCCGAGGCAAGCGAAGGTTAGTCGGTAGTGTCATGCGGTTCGACGTCCTGACCCTGTTCCCGGAGATATTCACCGGCTACCTGAGTCAGAGCCTGCTGAAGTTGGCCATCGACCGGGGCCTGGTTCGGATCGACCTGCACAACATTCGCGACTGGACGCACGACAAGCATCACTGCGTGGACGATCGCCCCTTTGGCGGCGGCCCGGGCATGGTGATCAAGCCCGAGCCGGCGGTCGAAGCCGTCGAGGCGGTTCAAAAACTAGACGAGACGCCGGGCCAGGTGGTCCTGCTCTCACCGACGGGCCGGCCGCTCAACCAGCGGCTGGTCGAGGAACTCGCAGCTCACCCGCGGCTGCTGCTCCTCTGCGGTCGGTACGAAGGGTTCGATCAGCGGGTGAGCGACATCCTGAATCCCCTGGAGGTTTCGATCGGCGATTTCATCATCAACGGTGGCGAAGTGGCCGCCATGGTGGTGATCGACGCCGCGATTCGCCTGGTCCCCGGCGTGCTGGGCGACGAGGACAGCGGCCGATACGATTCCTTCTCCACAGGCAACCGCCTGTTGGAATTTGCCCAATACACACGACCTCGCGAGTACCGCGGATACGAAGTTCCCGAAGTGCTGCTCAGCGGCGACCATGGCCAAATCGCCAAGTGGCGCGACCAAGACAGCCTGGAACGAACCAAACAACGCCG
>JANOIK010000987.1:0-1708 GCA_031407585.1 Planctomycetota bacterium
CATGTCTGGCATGGCGCCCGCCTCGCGAAACGCGGCGATCGTGTCGCGGGTGTACTCGAACACGGCCTCGACGAGCTCGTCGTGCGTCTTGCCTTCCCACGCCTTCGGCAGAAACTGCTTGGCCGGATCGGCCCACGTATCCGAGTAGTGGTAGTTGAGCAGAATCTTGTAGCCCAGGTCCTTCGCCTGTTTGGCGACGGCAATGGTGTACTCGAGGTCGTTCGGCAGCCGCGTGGGCGTGTGAAACAGCCGCAGGCGAACCCAGTTGTAGCCGTGATCCTTGAAGAGCTGCAGCCCCGGCTTGGCGACGCCGTTGTCCTTAAAGACAACGCCCTGCGCCTCGGCCTGCGGTAGGAAGGAGACGTCGGCGCCGACGGCGTATTCCTTGGCCGCTTCCTGGGCGTGAGCCAAGGGCGCGAGCGCCGCGCTGAGCACGACGCCCGAGCAACACGCTTTCAGGCAGGACGCAACGATTCGTAGCACGATTGGCCTCGTAGTCTGCTTGTTCGCGATGGCGCCAAAGAAACCGGGGTCTAGCGCCCGCCGGCTGATTAGGGACTGGTCAAATTCAACTCGGCATGGTTGTCGCCGGGTTTCACCTCAAACGTGAGGCCCGAGGTTCCCGCGGCGAGATAGCGCTCCGGCACCAACGCCTTCATCGGCGTCCGCGGCGCCGTCGGGTCCGGCCGTCCGCCCTTGCCGGATTGGAACGCCACGACCGCGACGCGATGCTCGCCGATCAGGGCGCCGGAGGACTCCCCTTCGGTTTCCAGCGTGAACGTTCCGTCGGGCTGGATAGCGCCCGTGGCCCCGCGACCCGCTGCGGGTTGAAAGAACACCTTTCCGGCAGGGACTGGCTGACCGTCCAGCTTCACGATGCCTTCGACGTCGCCAAACTTGGAATCGTCGCCGCCGCAGCCAGCGGCGCAGGTCAGAATTCCGACTCCAAGTGCGATCACACATCGAAACATGGCGCGTCGTCCTGAGCGTCTTCGAGCGCCATGCATGTCGTGGGGCTCTCCTGGGGCGTGGGCTTCGTCCATCAGAGCGGCCGCTGGTAAATTTCTTCCGACGCGCGGCTGGCCATCGGCTTCAGCACGCCAGCCAGGTCGACGTTCTCCTGCATGAAGCCTGCTGACCCGTCGGCCATCATCATGTGACAGCCCCCCGGGTGCAGGCTGCCGTAGCTCGTGTCGTGCAAGGCGAACGGCGACGGCCGATCATCCCACGTGGGAATGTAGGGCGCCGTTTTGAGGGGCTGCGCCATATTCTTGGCGTTGTAGGTCCAGATCATGAAATTCTCAACGGGGCGCGTCTTTTGTTCGTCCGCCGACCATACGCCGTCGTTGCCGCAAAGCCAGGTCATGTTCAAGCCCGCGTCCCACGAGAGCTCCCCATAGAGAAGCGTGTTCGAGGAGCCGTCGGTAATGTCTTTCATCGAGACTTTGCTCTCGAAGTACACCACGCCGTTGGTCGCCATGCCGCCATCAGTGTCGGGGTTCTGCGTGCAGTTCACGATCGTGTACGTATTCTCCGGGTAAGGCGTCGAGCCGGCAGTGCGTGGATCCGGACACGTCGTCGGTTTGGCGCCCATGTTCCCCGCGTAGTGGCATCGCAGGAGACTGTCCTGAAACGTATTGGACGCCGCGATGTCGGTGTACTCCAGGGGATTCTGGCTGGGGCACTTCAAGAACGGCAGCGGCGTGTT
>JANOIK010000600.1:0-16374 GCA_031407585.1 Planctomycetota bacterium
CCGCGGCAGTCCAGCGAGGTGGGCGACGCCCGCGTCATCAACGTTGGATTGCTCCAGATGCACCTGGATAAGGTTTTTCAGCTTCGCCAGCGGGGCAAGCCCCGCAGCCGAGACTTGGGCTTTCGCGAGATTGAGCCACACGATGTTGTCGGCCGCATCGACGAGCGCTGCGATCGCGTCGTCGCCCGGCGGCGACGTGGCTTGGGCGAAGCTGACCTGCAACAGCGGGCTCTCGCCGAACAACGGCATCACGACGCCGCCGGCCGCTTCGATTTTCGCAATCGCCTCGGCAGACGCCGGCGGCAGCGAGGCAAGCTCGGGAGCTTCTTCGGCGGGCGTCCGCGGCTCGGCAGGCTCCGTCGCTTCGGAACTAGCCTCGTCATCCGCCGCGTCGGTTGCCGGCGCCTCGACGCTCGTCAGCGTGGCGCCCCCCTCGATCCACTGACGAATGAGCGCGATCTCCTCGGCCGTCAAGGGATCGCCCCCCTTGGGCATCCGTTTGGGATTCTTCTCCGGCAGCGTGATCCGGCGCAATAGCTCGCTCTCATCCGGCTTGCCGCCGCCGAGCAGCGTGTCCTTGGCCGTGGCTGTAATCTCCGCAGCGGCGTCGAGCCGCAGCTTTCCGCTTTGCTTGTCCGGCCCGTGGCATTTCACGCAACGCGCGGCGAACACTGGCAAGACTTGCGTCTCGAAATCGACGCTGTCGGCAGCCGTGGCGAGCGCGCCGCCGCAGGCCAGCAAGTGTGCGAAAAAGGCAATGGCAGCAGATCGATGACGCATGGAAGAACTCACGACGAGGAGGCGGCAACTATGGCACATTGTAGTTAGTCAGGCGGTCGAGGCCAATTCTCGCCGTTGCCCCCGCGGGGGATGCGAGAGGGCGTTGCGGGGATTACAATCGAGCCGGCGGGCGTCCTGGGGCGCCCCCAAAAAAACCGGCGTCGCGAGAAGTACGCGTGCTTTGAATAAGCGCCAGGCGGTTACGCTCATTCAGTTGAGCATGGAGTAACTGACGATGGCCGAATTGATCGCGCTGGGAAAGAACAACCAACAGCGGTGTTGGGCTTCGCTCCCAGCGGGCGAAACCATCATGTTGGGCCGGGCGCCGCGCCAGGGATTGAGCGTCCCCTGGGATCCATTGATTTCCCGCGAGCACGCCCTGCTGCGCCTCGACGACGGCAAGCTCACTGTCCGCGAGCTGGAGACCGCGCGCAATCCGATTCTCATGGGCGGCGCCCCAGTCAAGCAATTCTCGGTTGAGCCGAGCGGCGAGTTCACTATTGGCGAAACGCGGTTTCGATTCGAAGTGCGCGAACCCGTGCCCCTCGAACGACAGACCGTCGCCGAGCATCTGCTCGAGGGCAAAGGTTCCCTCGCACATTTCGAAGACGCCAGCGCCTGTCTCGCCGCACTCTGCCAACTGCCGGGCTTGATGGCCAAAGCGCAAACGGAAGCCGAATTCGCCGCGGAGGTCGTCGAGCTGTTGCTCAAGTCGCTGCGCGGCTCGCTCGCGGCGGCCGTCTTGCAGTTCAGCGTGCGCGACGACGAAACGGACGACGAGCCGACGCTGATCCGCTGGAGCAGTCGAGACGACGCCGTGCAACGCTTCCGGCCCAGCCGTCGGCTCATGCGGCGGGCATTCGATGAGGCGCGGAGCGTCGTCCACCTGTGGACGGATGCCGCGACGGCCGATCGCGTCGATTTCACGATGAGTAGCGACCTCGATTGGGCGTTTTGCACGCCCATCCGAACCGCGGGCCAAGAGCGGTGGTGCTTGTACGTCTCGGGGCGCCGGCAGTTCGGCGGGATGCGCGACATCGAATCGCCCGAGGATCTGTTGGCCGAGTTGCGACTCGCCGAGCTCATGGCGCAATTCATCGGCGCCGTACGGCAGGTGCGCGTCCTGCAGCAGCAACACGGCGAAATGCGTCAGTTTTTCTCACCAGCCGTCGTTGAGACGTTGGTTAGCGATTCGTGCGCCAGCGCCCTCGAGCCGCGGCAAGGGCCGGTGAGCGTCTTGTTCTGCGACGTGCGGGGGTTCTCGCAAAAGGTCGAGGAATCGAGCCAAGACCTGCACGCGCTGCTCGCCCGCGTGCGCGAAGCGCTCAGCGTGATGACACGGAACATCCTGAAATTCGAAGGCGTCATTGCCGACTTTCAGGGCGACGCGGCGCTTGGCTTTTGGGGCTGGCCCAGCCCGAACGACGAAGGCGCCGTGCTTGCCTGCCGGGCGGCGCTGGCCATTCACAACGCCTTCGCCGCGGCCCAGCACGACCCCGAGCATCCGCTGCACGGGTTCCGCGTTGGCATCGGCGTGGGGCACGGCGACGCGATTGCTGGGCGCATCGGGTCTGATGAGCAGATCAAGATCGGCGTCTTCGGCCCCGTGGTCAATCGCGCGTCGCGGCTGCAGGATCTCACCAAGAGCATCGGCGCCTCGATCTTGCTCGACGGGCCCACCGCGGCCGCCGTCCGCGATGCGCTCTCGGAACGCGAGGCGGGCCTGCGACGGGTGACGCTCGTGCGGCCGCCGGGGATTTCGACGCCGGTCGAAGTGTACGCCCTCGTTTCGGCACTGGGAGACGACGACGGCTTGAGCGAGCTCGACGAGCGCGCCTTCGAGCGGGCCGCCGCCGCGTGGGAGACCGGTGACTGGGCGGGCGCGAAACGCCTACTTCAAGAGCTGCCCTTGCAGGACGGTCCTGCCAATTTCCTGCGAATGGCGATGTGCGAACTCGGCGACATTCCGCCGGGCGACTGGGACGGCGCCCTGGTCGTCGGTCAGCGCAGCCCCTCCCTAACCGCGGGCGGCGCCGCGCCCTCGCCGGCTTCGTCTACCTCGGCCCAGCGAATCTGACGCTCTTCGCTGTCGACATGCGCTTCGCGCATCAACGCGGAAAGCTGCGAGACGATCTCAGGATGCTCCGCGGCCACATCGTTCTGCTCGGCGACGTCCGCATCCAGGTTGTACAACTCGATCTTCGCGCTGGCCGGATCGAACGCGCCGAGTCGCACCGCTTTCCACGGCCCCTGCCGCACGGCCTGCTTGCCGCCTTGCTCGTAGAACTCCCAGTACAGGTATCCGTGCTGCCGTTGCTCGGCTGCGCGGCCCAGTAGCGTCGGCAGGTAGCTCACGCCGTCCGTGTCTGGCGGCGTCGGCGCGCCTGCCAACTCACAGGCCGTCGGCACGAAGTCCCAGAATGCGGCAACGTGATCGGTCTCGCCGCCGGCCGCAATGCGCCCGGGCCACCACGCGATGAACGGCACGCGGACGCCGCCTTCGTACAGGTCCCGCTTGCCGCCGCGCAACGGACCGCTGGAGTTGAAGTTCTCGCGGCTCCAGCCGCCCTCGCTCATGGCGCCGTTGTCGCTGGCGAACAGCACCAGCGTGTTCTCCGCGAGCCCCAGCGACCGCAGCCGGTCGAGCACCTGGCCAACGGCGTCGTCCAGGCACGTCACCATGCCCGCGAACGTCGCCTTAGGATGCGACTCGACGCGGTAGTTTCCGTTGGGCAGCAGATTCTCCTCAAACCGCCCCACAAACGGGTCACGCCACTTCGCAGGCGCCGCGAGATCGGCGTGCGGCTGTTGAAACGACAGATGCAGAAAAAACGGCGTCTTTTCCGCGTCGCGAGCACGCTTGTCCAGGTAGATCAGCGCATTGGCGAGAAACAGGTCGCCCGAGTACTGCTCGCCTTCCATCCCGTGGTTCTTGGGATACGCCACCCGCTCGCCGTCGCGGATGAGCGTCTCGGGATAGTACCGATGGGCCTCGCCGTGGCTGAGGAACCCAAAGAAATGGTCGAATCCCTTCTCATTCGGATGAAGCAAGTTCGGAGTGCGGCACGACAGGCCACTCTTGCCGATCATGGCCGTCTGGTACCCCGCGTTCCCCAGTAGCGTCGCGGCCGAGATGTCCTGCGGATCGGGCCGGAAGGCGATCTCGCCGTTGACGCGCTGGTACACGTGCCCCGTGTGCTGGCCGGAGAGCAGGCAAGCGCGCGACGGAGCACACACCGTGCTTCCTGCGTAGTGCTGCGTGAATCGAAGCCCCTGGCTTGCCATCTCGTCGAGCCGCGGCGTCGCGAAGTTCCGCTGGCCGTAGCAGCCCAGGTCGCCGTAGCCGAGGTCGTCGGCGAGGATCAGGACAATGTTCGGCCGTTGGGCCGCGACGGTTTTCGATTCCGGCGCTCCGACAATAAAAATGACCGCCGCGCAGCATGAAAAAAACAGGTTCCACGAGCGAGGGCGAAATGGCCTTGGTGCGAGAAAACGCGATGCTCCGACACATTTTCGCCGTTTGGCAATTGTCCGCATTTGTCCCCTCGTGTGCGCGATCCGTGGGAGTTGTCGGAGACGCCTGGTTTCCTGAGTTGCCCATTTTCGCGTCTGCGGGGAAGCGCACGCCAGCCCCAAACCGGGCGAACAAACAGGGGCGACCCGGCGTAATCATCTGCAAAGCCGCAACTGTGTGCCGCGGCGCCAGGGTGACCGCCGAGAAGTCGGCAAGCGTCAAATCCTGGGGCAATTGCTGGCAGCCGGTCGCCGTAACACGAAGCTGGCCTTCACGCTTTGACGTAAGACCATCCGCAACGTCGGTTGGCACGCAGTTTGCGAAAACCCAATCAACAAAGTCCCAGCAAGGGACCGGTAATAAGGAGTTAGAACAATGAGTGAATTGACCATAAAGCATCGGGCGGCACTTGTGCGGAAGTCGTGGACCTACGGCGAGCAGCTGCAGCGGGCCCTCGCAACCCAACATCGTTGCCAGCGGTTGCTGGCGCAGCTCGGCCTCGGCGGCGAGCGGAAGCTGGCCTACGCGCACAGTGGTGCGAATCCCTGCAGCGGGCGTCTTTCGGGTTAATTGCTCAGCGACAAATTGGGCGCGCACCCGCGCGGCGCCTAGGGAAAGGGCTGAAGCGCGAGCGCGAGTCGCGACGCTGCAAGCAGAGGTTGGCCTCAACTTGGGCTCCTCGCCCTTTCCTTAACTTTCTTGGCGATCTTCGACGCCGAGATCTTCGATGAGCAGCGCGGCCGTCGCGCCCCAGACCAGGTGGGCGACGATCATCTGTGCGTTGCGTCCAGCCGAGTCTTTCGTAGCGCTGCGACGCAGGCCCGCGGCCGGTAGCCAGCCGAGATAGCTGGCGGTCCAGACGCCAAGCCCGACGAGAGCGCCTACCACGGGCTTTGGCAACGGCGACGCCTTGGTCACCGCCGCAAGCGCTACCCCGGCAGTCGCGCCGAAGGCGTAGTGCGAAAGCGTTGCGAAAGCGTCCTTCATTCCCTGTGGCAACTCGTCATGGACCCTGGCATTCTGCAGCACAGCCTCGGCGACCTGTCGCGGGGGGATGCGATTGCCGTGGCGCGGGGGCATGAGGCGCTGCGCCGCACGTATGGTCCATGTCATCGGGGCTGTAGCAATCAGCCCAGCGACGGCGCCGTTGACGCAGCGATTGAGCGCCCCTCCTTTGTGCTCGGGGAACCCGACTCGCGGATGCGACGGTCGTGGGTGCAAAAGCAGCATGGTTTGATCCTCAGAAGGCGCTGGCAATCAGGTGCATGCATTTGCACGTTCCGTGCCGCACTGCGGGCGACTGGCGATTCCTGTCACGCACGTTTCAACGGTTGGAAGCGGGTCGAAATCACACATCCTGGCGGACGGGCAACCAACCTTCATGCTTGGCCGGTGCAGGACGACGAAGTCGAGGCCTCAATACGGCCACGACTTGATAGCACCCGCCAGCATCCTCGCGGGCATACCATTTGCGTTGGCTCGACTCACTGAAATTCCCATCTCTCACCCCCGCGAGAAAGGCAGGATCTGAGATGAAACTCGATTCCATGGATGCACTGTTTCTGCACGAGCTGCAAGACCTGTACAGCGCTGAAAAACAACTCATCGCCGCACTGCCGAAGATGGCCAACGGTGCTTCATCGCCAGAGCTCAAGGAAGCATTCGAAACGCACCTCGAGCAGACCAAGGGGCATGTCGAGCGGCTCGACACGATTTTCAAGGACTTGCAGTTGAGCGCCGGCCGGCACAAGTGCAAGGCGATGGAAGGGCTCATCGAGGAAGGCTCCGGCCTGCTGAAAGAAGAGGCCGATCCGGCCATCCTCGACGCGGCGTTGATCGGCGCCGCCCAGCGCGTCGAGCACTACAAAATCGCCGGGTACGGTACGGCGCGGACGTTTGCCGAGGCGCTCGGGCACACCGAGGCAGCCGAGCTGCTCCAGGAAACACTCGACGAGGAGAAGGACACCGACCTCTCGCTCACCGAGTTGGCGATCTCGAGCGTGAACGTCAAGGCACAGAACGACGCTGAGCTTTAATGGCTCGCGTTTATCACGGATTTTCGCGAAAGCGGCGCGCGAAGCGTCGGGGTGAGGAAGTTTTCCGCGCCCCGACGCTATTTTCGTTGTTCGGGGAGCTGTCCGCAGATGACGCAGATGGCCGCAGATGAGAGGCAGGGAGCAAGAAGCAGGGATACAAAGTACAGATTACAGAGTACGGAGTATGCGGAGGGTGGGGCGCGAAGCGTTAGCAATCCGTCGTTCTTCCTCTCTAGTTCACATCGGCATCGGCGTTTATCTGCGTCATCTGCGGACAAATCGAGTGAAGCAAATTAGGAGACGGTGATCATGGCGAAGCAGGAGCCGGTGCGGTTTGCAGTGGTGGGGTTGGGACACATCGCGCAGGTGGCGGTGTTGCCGGCGTTTAAGAACGCCAAGAATTGCCGTTTAGCGGCATTTGTTACGGACGACGGCGAGAAGGCGGGCAAGCTCGCGCCGAAGTACGGGGTCGAGCACGTCGTCGAATACGGTTCGTACGATGCGATTCTGAGGACCGGCGAAGTCGATGCGGTTTACATTGCGCTGCCCAACTCGATGCACTGCGACTACGCCGTGCGCGCCGCCCAGGCCGGAGTCCACGTGCTGTGCGAAAAGCCGATGGCCGTTACGGAGGACGAGTGTAAGCACATGATCACGGCGGCGGAAGTCGCTGGGGTGAAGCTGATGGTCGCGTACCGCCTGCACTTCGAGGAAGCCAACCTGCGGGCGATCGAAATCGTGCAGTCGGGCCAGCTCGGCGACGTGCGCGTGTTCGAGTCCCTCTTCACGATGCAAGTTGAGGAAGGCAACATTCGCGTTCGGCCGGAGCTCGGCGGCGGATCGCTCTACGACATCGGCATCTACTGCATCAATGCCGCGCGGTATCTCTTTCGGGATGAGCCGATTGAGGTGGTGGCGGCCAGCTTCAACGGCGGCGACCCGCGGTTCGCAGGCGTGGACGAAGCGACGACGGGGATCCTGCGATTCCCCGGCGACCGCGTGGCGACATTTGCCAGCAGCTTCGGCGTCGCGAGCTCGGAGTCCTATCGCGTACTGGGGACCAAGGGGTCGTTGCGCGTTGAGCCGGCCTACGGGTATGCCCAGGAGTTAAAGCACGTTTTGACAATTGGCGACAAGACGACGGAGCGATCGTTCAAGAAGCGAGATCACTTCGCGCCGCAGTTGGAAGAGTTTGCGGCCTGCATCCGCGAGAACCGTGATCCGGAGCCCGACGGCCACGAGGGATTGGCCGACGTTCGCATCATTGAGGCACTCTACAAGAGCGCCATCGAACGCCGGCCGATTCATGTCGCGAACCGCGCCCGCCGCGAGCGTCCTTCGATCGAGCAGATGATCTCGAAGCCGGCGGTGACGAAGCCGAAGCTGGTCAAGGTGGAAAGTGCCTCGGGGGACCGGTGAGGGGCGAAGCGCGTGGCGACGTGACGCGCTCCCCTACGGAGGACCTTCGGGTCGCGGCTAAACGAGTTGCACTGATCCGTGCTAATCCGTCAAATCCGCGTTCATCCGCGGCCCATTCCGTGAGAAAAAAATCCCCGCTTGGAGCCTTCTCCAGGCGGGGATCGCGTTGAGATTCTTTCCGACTAGACGCCGTTAGCGTCGGCTGCCGTCGGTGCGTTGTGCCGATTCGTGCCCGCTTTCGTCCATGAGGGACTTGGCGAGTTCCTTGGCATGTTTGTGATGCTCCTCGACGGTCTTGGTTGCTTCCTGGATGAAGGTGCGCAACTCGCCGCTCGCGAACTGCTCGCTGCCATTCAGCTTCGCGAGCATGCCGATGTGTGCGCCGACCTGCTGGCCGATGTAGCAGCGGTCGAACTCAGCGCCGTTCTTTTCGCCGAGCTCACGTTGCGTGAGTTGGAGACACTGCTCGGCCACGTTGCGTTGCAGGGCGACCATCTGTTGCGTCACGTCTCCGGCGGCGCCCGTTTGGGCGGTTGCAGCGGGAGCTGCGGCGCCCGCGGCCCCGTTTTCATGAAGCTGCAAATTCAGCGTCGTCAACTGCGGCGACAGGCGCGTGAGCTTTTCTAGCGCTGCCTGATGGTCGCGGATCATCATCTCCGCGAACTGTTTGACCTTGTCGTTTTCGGCGCGGCCTTGAGCGAACTTGGCCAAAGCGACTTCCTCGTGATTGCCTAACGCCAGGCACGTGGCGATGGCCTGGGCGAGTTGCGCGGAAGCCGCAGCGCCTTGTGCGCCGGCGTACGCGCCACCAGTCGGCGTGGCTTGTCCGGGCTGGTTCGGTCCTTGCGTGGTGGATTGTTGGGCCTGAACGGCCGCAGCCGTGAGCGCTGCCAATGCGAGCGCTGAAAATATGTGCTTGATCATGATCAGGAACTGCCTTTTCGATGTGATGCCAAAGTTTGGCACGTGGTGAGAATTGCCTTGTACGGTTTCGCGTGAAGCGTTGTCCGCGAGCCATGCCGTTGGCGGCGCCGACCTTCGCGCCCCCGTGTCTTCTCTTGGCCGCAACGGCTGCTGGCGTGACTAGGAGTCATGGAACACCATCCTTTCCGATCCGAGCGCCTCGTCTGGTGCAAGCCGCAAGGGCCGTGCCGAGGGCGACGATCGAGCCGGCGAACGGGCGCGAGCCAGCTCTTGAGAGGCAGAATCCCTGTCAGGGGGCGCCGACTCGCGGGACGGCAGAACCCAGAGGGCTGCGCGCTCTCCGGACATGATGCTTGTGCGCTGACCACCGCCAGCGAAGGTTTCTGGCTCAAAACTTTAACGTGTTGGCCCACGAGTGCGGGATCGCTCGGCACAAAAGATGCTTGGAAGGGGCCAGGGGGAAAGTCTGCCCCGGCCGCGTCCGCTAGCGTCGCGGCACTGCTCGAGCGCGACTTAGCGAACATTCGAAATGAGGGATCAAACCATGTTACGGCAACAGTCGGAAGCGGAATGCGTAGTTGGAGTGTTTTCTTCGCCGGCGGCGGCGCGCGCGGCGGTGCTCGAGCTTGAGAGCCATGGTTGGCCGCATGACCATGTCTCGGTCATTGCCCCCGGCGACGAAGGCGACCTGGGCACTCTCGCGCCGACGCAGCACAACGATCACACGGAGAAGTCCGCCGTCATCGGAGGGGCCGCGGGTGCGACGCTCGGACTGCTCGCGGGGTCGTCGTTGTTCCTCATCCCTGGACTGGGGCCGGTGCTGTTTGCGGGCGCGGTCGCCAGCGGCATCACGGGCGGTCTCGTGGGCGGGCTGGTGGGCGCCATGAGTGGTTGGGGCATTCGCGACGATCAAGTCCGCACGTATGAAGCGGCGCTCAAAAAGGGCAAGGCAATCGTCGTGCTCACGGGTGATCCCCCCGCGCTTGCCGACGGACGGGCGCAGTTGCTCGCCTCATCTGCCGAAAAGGTCGAAATGCACGCCGAGACTGCGGATTCTGATCACGTGGACGCCTAGGTCGGCATGCCAGCTCGAGGGAAAGTGCCGTCGCGAGTTCCTGCCGCGTCGCGTGAGCGGTTGCATGATTGGACGCTGCAAGCGAAAATTTGAGAGGTAGCGCGTTTCCAGCCGCGCCTGGCGACGACCCTGGCGGTAGTGCGCCTCCCGAGTCGCAAGTCTCGTTGCACAGGTATCGAATGAAGGCGGACGCCGCATCTTCCCTTGCCCAGATCGAGACCCTCGCGGCCCGGGAAGCCGAGTTTCGAGCCGAGGCCGAGACGCTCAACGAGGTGGCGTGCGAGCTGACCGCGGAGCTCGATCTGCAGACGCTCGTGCAGAAGGTGACCGACGCGGGCGTGCGGCTGACTGGCGCCCAGTTCGGCGCGTTTTTCTACAACGCAATCACCGACGACGGCGAGTCCTACACGCTCTACACGCTCTCGGGGGCGCCACGCGAAGCCTTCGAGGGGTTTGGCCTGCCGCGGGCGACGCCGCTGTTCGGGCCCACGTTTCGCGGCGAGGGCGTGGTGCGGATCGACGACGTGCTGGCCGACCCGCGCTATGGGCAGTGGGACCCGCACCATGGCATGCCCGCAGGGCATTTGCCGGTGCGAAGCTTTCTGGCGGCGCCGGTGGCTTCGCGCGCCGGCGTGGTGATCGGCGGATTGTTTTTCGGGCACCCCACGCCGAGCGTGTTCACCACTCACATGGAGAGCGTGATCCGCGGGCTCGCCGCGCTGGCCGCGGTGGCGATCGACAACGCGAGGCTCTACGGCGAGGCGCGCCGCGAGGTCCAGGAGCGGCAGCAGGCCGAGCAGGCGCTGCGGGCGAGCGAGCAGCGCTATCGGCTGGTCGTCGAGGCGGCGAACGATTACATCTTCGACTGGGACTTTGCGACGGGGCGCGTGCTGCGAACTGAGGGCGCCCAGCGACTGTTCGGATATAAGGCGAATGAGATCGGCGATGAGCCCGCATGGGGCTCCGATCGCGTGCATCCCGACGATCAGTCGCGAGTCATGGAGAGCCTGGCGGCGGCCCGCGGCGGCACTGCGGAGTTTTGGCGAGAGGAGTTTCGCTTTCGTTGCGCCGACGGCTCGTATGCTTCCGTGCTCGCGCGGGCGCACTTCGTTCGCGACGATCAGGGCACGACGCTTCGCATGATCGGTTCGCTCACGGACCTCAGCGAATCCAAGCGGATGCGGGAGGCCCTGCGCACGACCGAGAAGCGCTATCGGCAGCTCGTGCAGAGCCTGCCTGCGGCGGTATACACCTGCGACGCCGACGGGCACATTCAACTCTATAACGGCGCCGCGGTGGATTTGTGGGGCCTGGCGCCAGAAGTCGGCCGCACGCGTTGGACCGGAGCGCTGCGTATGTTCCGGCCCAACGGCGAGGAGCTGCCTGCCGACCAGTGTCCGATGGCGGTTGCACTGCGCGACGGGCGTGCGATCGAGGGCGAGGAAGTCATCATCGAGCGGCCGGACGGTTCGCGGCGGCTCGTGCTGACCCACCCCGAGCCGCAGTTCGACGGCGTCGGCCGCGTCACCGGCGCGGTGAACATGCTGCTGGATATCACTGACCGCAAGCAGGCGGAGCTGGCGCAGTCGCGTTTGGCGGCGATTGTGGCGTCGTCGGACGACGCGATCGTGAGCAAGACGCTGGAAGGGCGCATCGTGTCGTGGAACGCGGGCGCCGAGCGGATTTTTGGCTATACCGAAGACGAAGCGGTGGGCCAATCGATCGAGATGCTCATCCCCTTGGAACGCCGTAGCGAGGAAACGGAAATCATTTCGCGCCTGCGACGCGGCGAGCGATTGGAGCATTTCGAGACCGTGCGTGTGCGGAAGGACGGACGCCCGATCCACGTGTCGCTCACGGTGTCGCCCGTGCTGGATTCCGCGGGGCATGTCATCGGCGCGTCCAAGATCGCCCGCGACGTGACCGAGCGGAAGCGCAGCGACGAGGCGTTGCGGGAAAGCGACGAGCGGTTTGCGCGCTTCATGCAGCACTTGCCCGGGTTGGCGTGGATTAAGGACGCCGAGGGTCGGTATCTCTATGCGAACGACGCCGCGGTGCGGGCCTTTGGCCGGACCTCGGCCGATTTTTATGGTAAGCGCGATGCGGATCTGTTTTCGCCGGAGATTGCCGCACAGTTCCAGGCGAACGATCGTGCGGCGTTGGCCGCGGAAACGGGCATCGAGACGGTTGAAACGCTGAGGCATGGCGATGGCGTGCACCATTCGCTGGTGAGCAAATTTCCGATCCCCGGGCCCGACGGCGTCCCGGCGATGATCGGCGGCATGGCGATTGATATCACCGAGCGGCTCGAGGCCGAGCGGGCGCTGCGCGACAGCGAGGAGCGGTTCCGGGCGGTGATGACCAATGCGCCCGTGGCGGTGTTCATTAAGGACCTGGAGGGGCGGTATACGCTGGTGAATCCGCTCGCCGCCGAGACGCTCGGCCGGCCGCGCGGGGCCGAGGGACTGACCGATCACGACATGCTGTCGAAGGAAGCGGCCGACCACATACGCGAGGTGGATCTGGCGGTGATTGCTTCGGGGCGGCCGTCGGAGCAGGAAGAAATCGTCGAGCGCGCAGGCTATCGCCGAGAGTTTCTGTCGGTGAAATTTCCGCTGCGCGACGGCGAGGGGCGCGTCGTGGGCGTATGCGGCGTTGCCGTGGACGTGACCGATCGCAAGCGCGCTCAGGCCGCGCTGCGCGAAAGTGACCAGCGGCTGCGGTTGGCCACCCAAACCGGCAAGCTCGGCGTGTGGGACTGGGATATCGAGAACGACCGCATTTCGTGGTCCGAATCGATGTACGCGATTCACGGCGTGAGTCCCGAGTGGTTTACGGAAACGGTGGGCGATTTCTCGGCATTGGTTCACCCGGACGACCGGGATCTGGTCGCCCGCAGCATCAAGGATGCGATGCACGGGGATGCGCCGTACGAGCTGGAGTTCCGCGCCGTGCGGCCGGACGGCGAGACGATTTGGCTCTTCACCAACGCGGCCGTGTTGCGACGCGACGGGCAGCCGACGCGGATGCTCGGCGCCACGATGGACATCACCGAGCGCAAGAAAGGCGAAGTCGCGCTGCGGGCGAGCGAGGAGCGGTTCCGCACGTTGGCGAGCCACGCGCCGGTCGGCATTTTTCACGCCGAGCCCAACGGCGACAATGTGTTCGTCAACGAGAGTTGGTGCGAGATGGCGGGGATGTCTCTGGAGGAGGCGCGCGGCCAGGGGTGGCTGGGCGCCGTGCATCCCGCGGACCGCGAGCGCGTGGGGGCGGGGTGGCGCGACGCGATCGCCCGCGGCGCCACTTCGGCGGCGGAGTTTCGGTTCCAGCGCCCCGACGACAGCATCATCTGGCTGCAGGGCAACGCGGCGCCGCTGCGCGATGGCGCCGGCGAGGTGACCGGGTACATCGGCACGGTGGCCGACATCACACAGCACAAGCGATCGGAAGAGGCGCTACGGAATAGCGAGCGAATGTACCGCGCGATCGGCGAGTCGATCGACTACGGCGTGTGGGTGTGCGACGCCGCGGGGCGAAACATTTACGCGAGCGATTCGTTCCTGCAGTTGGTGGGACTCACTCAGGAGCAATGCTCGGACATCGGCTGGGCAAGCGTGCTGCATCCGGACGACGTGGAGCAAACCGTCGCGGCGTGGCAGCAGTGCGTTCGCTCGGGCCTGGCGTGGGACGCCGAGCACCGGTTCCGCGCCGTTGATGGCCGCTGGCGGCCTGTGCTCGCCCGCGGCGTGCCGGTGCGAGACGATCACGGCAACATTACCGCGTGGGTCGGCATCAATCTCGACATCAGCGAGCTGAAACACGCCGAGAATGAGCTCCGCGAAAGCGAGGCGCGATTCCGCAGCATGGCGGACAACGCCCCGGTGCTGATCTGGATCAACGGCCTGGGCGGATGCCAGTACGTGAATCGCGAGTACTTGCGGTTCGCCGGCTGCCGGGCGGAAGACGTCTCTGGCATGAACTGGGTCGAGTTGCTTCACCCTGACGATCGCGCGGGGTACGTGGCGGCGTATCAGGACGCGTTCGATCGGCACGTCCCCTTCGAGGCGCATGTCCGCATGCGTCGAGCCGATGGCGAGTGGCGATGGCTCACCTCGACCGGGGCGCCGCGCCTGCGAGCGGACGGCACGTTTCTCGGTCACGTCGGTTGTTCGGTCGACGTCACCGACATCAAGGCGTCGGAGGCGGCCCTTCGCGAGGCCGACCGCCGCAAGGACGACTTCCTGGCCATGCTCGGCCACGAACTGCGAAACCCGCTCGCCGGCATTGTCACCGGGGCCCAGGTGCTCAGCATGCTGGCCCTCGATGGCGAAGCGCGCGAAATGCAAGGCGTGATCGCCCGGCAAGCCACGCACATGTCGCAGATTGTGGACGACCTGCTTGATGTGTCGCGGATCGCGCGTGGCAAGCTCACGCTCAGGCATCGCCACGTGAATCTGAGCCAACTGGTGCGCAACGCGGCCGACGATTATCGGCGCAGCAACGACCTCAGCGCCGAAGAGCTTCGCTATTCCACGCCGCTGGGCGACGTGTGGGCGTGGTGCGATCCGACGCGAATCACGCAGGCCCTCACCAATATCGTTCACAACAGCTTCAAATTCAGCGCGGGCCCGTTAAATACGGTTGTCGCCATGACGGCCGAAAGCGACCGCCGCATCGCCGCGATTGCGATCACCGACCGCGGCATCGGCATGACGCGCGAAACGCTCAATCGGATCTTCGAGCCGTTCAACCAGGCCGATACCAGCCTCGAGCGCAGCCGCGGCGGCTTGGGTCTGGGGCTAGCGCTCGCCAAGGGGTTGGTCGAATTGCACGGGGGAACGGTGACCGCTGAGAGCGCGGGGCTCGGAAAAGGATCGACGTTCACCATCACGATTCCGTGCGAGGAGCAGCCCCAGGATGTTAGCGCGGCATTGCAGCGGCCCTCCGTCAAATCGCGGCGAGTCTTAATCATCGACGACCGGCGCGACGCGATCCTGCCGCTCAGTCGCATGCTCGAGATCGAGGGTCACCACGTCGCCACGTCGATGGACGGCCCCGCGGGCATCGAACATGCCCAGCAGTTTCGCCCCGAGGTCATCCTGTGCGACATCGGCCTTTCAGGCGAAATGAACGGCTACCAAGTGGCCCAAGCGCTGCGCGCGATTCCCGAGTTCGCCAAGGCGTACATCGTGGCGGTCACGGGATACGGCCAAGAGGAGGATCGGCGGAACGCGCGCGAAGCGGGCTTCGACTACCACCTCACGAAGCCGCTGGAGCGCGCTCAGGTCATTGAGCTGATGACGCGCATGCCGCGGTTTTGAGTGAAGCGCATTTCGGCGACGGGGAGTTTATGAGCGGCGGCGTCGGACTGCCGCGAGCCAAAGCCCGGCCAGCGCGAGAATTGATGCCGAAGCGGGTTCTGGCACGGAGTTGGCCGCTACGGTGCTCACGGGAGGCAAGCCAAACTGCTGGCGCCAGATCTCCAGGTCGGCGCCGTCGACCAAGCCGCTATGATCGGCGTCGCCCTCAGCGAACGTGGTTCCGCCCAGTCCGCGCTGCCAGAGGAGCAGGTCGTCGCCGTCGACGTCGTCGTCCATGTCGAAGTTGGCATCGTTGACGGCAAGCGATTCAATACTGTGCCCGATCAGGACGACGTCCTTCCCCTCGCCCTGCGCTACGCTGGTGAGGGCGCCCGTCGCGACGTCGCTCCACGTAATGACGCCGTGGTAGCTAATGTTCCAGTTGTATTTGATCGTCCCGAAGATGGCGGACACCTGTGCTCCATCAATCAGGCGAGTCGCACCATCGGCGCTCGAGAAGGTAGAATTCCAGGTCCCCGTGCCGTTGATGTTGCCCACAATGGTGTTGTCGTTGGGATTGGCGGGATCGTCGAAGTCGACGTCGATCAGCCCGAGGTTAATAGGCGCCGTGCCGGCGACGTTTAACATCACCGCCGAATCAAGTTGCAGATCGAGGCGGGAAGAAAGCGTGCCTTGAAAGTCGACCTGGAGTCCGTTGTTGATGGTCAAATTGCCGATGTTCTGGATCGGACGCGTTCCGCCATTGGCATAGTGAAACTCCAGCGTGCTTACGCCGGTCGTCGAACCGTTGGGGTCCAATGGAGAGATCACGCCATTGCCCCCGCCACGGTAGTCGCCAAGCACCGTCGACCGGAACCGTACGTAGCCGGGAGTCGCCGGGTTGCGAATGATGAGCCGGCCGTTTCCACCAGGACCCGTTGCGACGCCTGTCTGTGAATTGATGCTCACAGTGCCGCTGGCCAAACGCACGAAGGCGGTGGCGCCACCGTTGGCGCCGACCGACAGCGAGCCGCCGCGATAGTCGTACGTGCCGTTGACTCGGCCAGCGTACGTCGTGTCAAAACTGCCGATGGTCAGCGGCCCGTTGGGGCTGGGGACGACAACGGCGCCGGCGTTCTGATTGACGCGCGCTTCTCCGACCACGCCGTCGGTCAGGCCCGTGGAGCGACCAATTTCGATAGTCGACGCTTGAAGGTTCCCCTTAATAGTTAGTAGTTCGTTGCCGGCGAGCCGTTCGCCATGACCACTCCCTTTCCATCGACCTACGGGCCGCAAATCATTCAGGGGCTGCGGCTGGGCGAACGG
>JANOIK010001034.1:0-7844 GCA_031407585.1 Planctomycetota bacterium
GTGATGTACAGCGTCTTGCCGTTGCGACCCCCCAGTTCCACGTTGGTGGGGTTGCTCTCCGCCACTGGTAGGCTGAACAGCCGCGCGCCGGCCGGGTTCCACGCGAACACCGCATTTTGGACCGCCGCGTACACATTGCCCGCGGGGTCAACGGTAAGGCCATCGGGACCGAGGACGATGCCGGGAAGTTGCGTTCCGCTGGCGTTCACGTCAGTGCGGGCGAACAGCCGTTGGTTCGAGAGCGTGCCGTCGCTCCCCACGTCGAAGGCAAAGATCCGCTTTTGCGACCACGCCGACAGATAGAACGTGCGTCCGTCGGGAGAAAGGATCACGCCGTTGGGCCGCGAGTACCCGGTGAGCTGCCGCGTCAGGACGCCCGCCGGGCTAATGTAGTAGACGGCCTCGGACACCGATTGCCGCCGCTCGTAATCCGGGTCGCTGAAATAGATGCCCCCCGCCGCATCGATCACCAGGTCATTGGGCCCATTGAGCGGCAGGCCGCCCCAGTGGCTGGCGAGAACCGCCTCGACGACTTTCAGATCGGCCGTCGAGCGGCGCGAGACCTGCCGCCGATCGCGATCCGCCGACACGATGTGCCCGCCGGCGTCGAAGAACATGCCGTTGGCCGTGCCGGAGTTCGGATCGACGATCCCCGCTGTTCCGCTGGCGACGTCGTAGCTGACGATGTCGCTATTCGCCATATCGGTGAACAGCACCCGCCCGGCGCCGCCGACCGAGCGATCGTAGAGCGGCCCCTCGGTGAACCCGTACCCAGTCACGAGCCGCGTGGCGACGGAGCCCGCGGGCAAAATCTGCGCAGCGGCGGTCGTCGCCAACGCAACGAAAATCAGCAGCGAAAAAAGCGTCCGGCCCAAAGTCATGCGACGATTGTAGCCGGGCACGGCGCCCAACGCCAAACAGCGGTAACGTTGGCGCGGCTCCCCGTAGGGTGGGTGCTTCGTGCACCCACCTTTGACCGAAGACCAGCCGTGGCGTGATGCAAGGCGTGGACGGTGGGTGCAAGAAGCACCCACCTTACGGCAGCAACTGCACCTCGCCCACATCCACCGGCTCGTCCGACTGCTCGCCGTCCAGCGGCGGAACCGTCACGGAAAAATCCTGCAAGCGACCGCCCGGCTGCTCGTAAAAATCGACGCGCAGCCTGTAAACGCCCGGCGGCACGTCGTCGATCCGGAACGCGCCCGCTTCATCCGCGCTCGCCCAGAACAGAGGCGCCGCGAAGCTCCGCTGCTGCATCGCGGCCCGCCACGCCATCTGCTTCATCGCCGTCTGCGGATCCGCGGCATCCAGCAGGGGCGGCAGCAGATTGGGCAAGTCCATTGAGATCGAAGCAAAACTCCACTGCACTTTTTCCCCCACGCCCTTCGGCGCGAGCAGCTTTCCCACCACCGGCCGCCCGCTGTTGCCCAGGTCCAACTGCAGCGTCTCGCCGCTCACCGTCACGAACGGCTCCCGCCGCGACGACGTCACTTCCGTCGCGCCCTCGTCCACCATCCGCAACAGGCGCCGCCCCACGCGGCCCTTGCCAGGAAACATCCGCTCGAAAACAAAATGGCCGTCCGCGTCGGTCGTCGTTTCGTAGGAGGGCCGCAGCTTGGGCGACTCGACCAAGTTGGCCGGGTCGTCGAGCTGCACCTCCAGCGTCAGCGTCACGCCCGGCATCGCCTTGGCGCCCACGCGGAACGTGCCTTCGATGCGCGCCCAGGGCTCGAGCCGTATCTCCGCCGGAATGGTCCCGTTGTTGCTCTTGACGTTCGCGAACCCCTCGGCGTGCGTCATCAGCAGTACGAACGGTCCGTCCTGCGCGAGAAAACCGACGCGTCCCTTTGCGTCGGCCGTCGCTTGCGCTGCTGCAACCGTCCCCCCGTTGATCAGGCCGTCTCTGACAGAGACGTACCTGTCCGGCGGATTGATAACCGCCATCGCGCCGACGGCCGGCTCGCCTGCAGGCGTGAGCAAAATCGCCTCGATTCCCTCGGCCGGTTCCAGCGCGAAGTCGACTCTTGCCGTCCCTTCGCTGCTCTTGATGATCCGCGACTCCGCCGGACGATGGTCGCGCGCCTCGATGCGGAGCACCACATCCCGATCGTCCAGGTCGGAAACGTACTGAAAGATCCCGTCGCGTCCCTCAACGGCGCGTTCCCGCAGCCAATGTTCTTGCGGCGTACCGAACTGAATGCCGGGGATCAAAAGAAACTCTTTGATCGGCGCCCCCGTCACGGCGTCCGTCACCGCGCCCAAGACAGTCAACGGCGGCAGGATCGTGAAGACATGCTCCTCGTCGCCGGCCGTCAGCCGCTGTTGCGAAAGCTGCATCCCCTCCGGCGGGGCGATGTCGGCTTCCATCGCGTCGGCCGGCGCCTCGTTCCAGATCCACAACCCCTCGTCGTTGGTATAGCTTTCGAGATGATCGAACTCAAAATAGTCGATGCGGCCTCGCCACGATTGAAAGAACACGCGCGCCTTGGGCACGGGCTTGCCCGTCGCGTCGACCACCCGCACGCGCAGCGTGTTGCCCGGCGACAGCGTGAAGTCGAGCGGCATGTCAGCCGTGACCTGCACCTCCTTCAGTTCGAGCGCCCGCCCCGCAGCCGAAACGACGACCCGCGCCTTGCCTTTCGAGCAGCCGATCAACTCGTAGCGGCCGGCCGCGTCCGTCGTCGCCGTGCGCAGATCGTTAATAAACTTGGTGCGCACCGACGCGCCCGCGATCGGGCGGCCGCCTTCGTCCGTCACCACGCCCGACAACGTGAGCCCGCGCGACAGTTCAATGCGCGCCGATGGCGTCGCGCCGGTTTTCAGTTCGTAGATCCCGCGCGCCAGGTCGTGGCGCATCGGCATGAACTTTTCGTGGTGGATCTCCACCGAGACGTTCGCCATCGCCTCGGGGACGCTCTCAAATCGCCAGGCGCCGTTGGCATCGGTCTTCACTCGCGCACCCGAGTACATTTCGCCAGACTGTCCCGGCCGATTCTTGAACTGGATGCTCGGATGCACCTCGGCGCCCTCCACCAGGGCGCCTTGGTCGTCAACGACAAGGCCCCCCACGGACCACGCGAGATCGAGCTCGGCCGTGAACGGCTCCGCCGGCGGCGAATCCCACTCGCCCCAATAAGGAGCAAACCCCGGCTGCGAGATAAACAGCGTGATCCTCCCCGCCAGCGCCACGGTCATTTGTCCGCTCGCGTCGGACTTCACTATGACGCCGTAGTCGTGCTTGCGCACCAACTCGCCCCGCTTGATGCTCTCGCCGACGAGCACCGACGGCGTGCGAAACTCAGCCTGAGCCTCGGGAATCGGCTTTCCATCGGGCCCCACAACCGTCAGCTCAAAATCGACGACCCTGGCCGAGGTTTGCGCCGCAGCAGAAGCTGCCAGTGCGCAAGGCGCCAGCATACAAACAACGACCAACGTGAGAAGGCGATTCATCAACGCATGCTCCTGAAGACAAGGCGGCCCAATCTCAACCCTCGAAATTCTGACGCCGCCGCGCCGCCCAGTACAGCCCGGGCGCCCCCAACCTGGGGGTGGCCCATTTCTCTGCCTTGACAAAGGCAGTGAACTAGTGTACAAAGAAGCATGCCACGGAACACTGCGCATCCAGTCCAAGAGTAACCGCGGATGACGCGGATTTCACGGATAGGAGGCGGATTCGAAGTCCAGCCCTTCCTCCGCCCATCCGCGTAAATCCCTCAAATCCGCGTTCATCCGCGTCCAATTCCCTCCTGCTAACTCCTGCCCCCCAACTCCTAACCATGCGCGCGCTCTTACCCCACCCTCTGACCTTGGCGTCCCTGGCGTCCTTGTCGGTTCCTCCCTCCAAACGCAACGCCACGGCAAGCGGACACTACGCCCGCCAAAGCGGACACAATGCGCCCCAAAGCGGACAGTATGCGCGCCAAAGCGGACACTTCAATTCACGCCCCGACCGCCGCCCCCGTACGCGGAGCAACGAGAATCCCCGGCTCGCATCGAATCCCTCGCGCGCCCGGAAGTCCATTCTGTCCGCTTCCCACGTCAAAAAAACAATTCTGTCCGCCGCCAATTCCTGTCGGAGCGTCGGAACCAAATTCCGCCCATTCCCTTGCTCTCACCTCCCTACCATTTCTCTTGGTTCCTCCCCGTTCCCCCTCCGGTCCTACTCTTACTCCTACTCATACTCCTACTCGAATTATCTCCCCCTCTTCCTCCCTTCCCCCCTCCGTGTCCTCTGTGCCCTCCGTGGTGATTCCGCCTCTCCCCGCCCCCGAAACCCTCGCTGGCCCGCTTCCGCCGAAATCGCTACGATTGCGCTATTCCGCTCGGATGCGACGCTCCTATCTCCGGCCAGCCTCCCCATGATCCTTCGATTCCCCTTCCCTTGGCGTGCGCGTATTGCCGCCGGCATGAGCCTCGCGATTCTCGGCGTCGTCGCCGTCGCCCAATACCGGCAGGACGCCCAACGGGCCCGTGCGGCCGACGCCGCCGCCGCAGATGGCGCCGCCGCGCCGAAGATCGACCCGGTCACAGCCAACGGCCCGATCTTCGTCGACTGGCCTAAGCCGCAGTTGGCCATCGTCTTCTCCGGCGAACTCGACGGCTATCTCGAACCCTGCGGCTGTGCAGGCCTCGAGAACCAGCTCGGCGGCCTCAATCGCCGGCACACGCTGCTCAAGCAACTCGCGGCCGACGGTTGGCCGCTCATCGAACTCGACGTCGGCGGACTGGAACGCCGCACCGGCGCGCAGCCCAACGTCAAATACCGTTACGCCCTCGAGTCACTCGCCGAGATTGGTTACGACGCCATTGGCCTCGGCCCCATCGATGTGCAGCTCGGCGTTGACCCGCTCGCTTACGCCACCGCCAACTTGCCCGGCGGCGAGACGCCGATTGTCTCGGCCAACGTCGGCGTGGGAGGATTCAAGGAGTCGGTCGAGTACGGCATCACCCGCCGCTATCGCGTGATCGAAGCGGGCGGCAAGCGCGTGGGCGTCACGGCCGTGCTCGGAGCGGAGCACGCCTCAACCGCAAAGAACGTCGCCGACATCGTCTACATGCCGCCGGCCGAGGCGCTGGCGACCATCGCGCCGCAGCTCGCCGCCGAGAAGTGCGACGTGCAGGTGCTGCTGGTGCACGGCGATCCCAAGGAAGCCGCGGACCTCTCGCGGCAGTTCCCGCAGTTTCAGATCGTCGCCACCGCGGGCGGCGCGTCGGAGCCACCGAAGGAGCCCGCGACGATCGAGGGCAGCGGCGCCGTGCTCATGGAGTCGGGCCACAAGGGCATGTACCTCGCCGTGCTCGCGTTCTTCGACGACCCCGACCCCAAGAAACGCAATCGCTACCAACGCGTGCCGCTCGACGCGCGGTTTGCCGAGTCGCCCGAGATGCAGGCCAAGCTCATCGCCTATCAGAAGGAGCTCGAGACGACGACGCTCGAGGGCCTCGGCCTCACGCCCATCGCGCATCCCGACGGCGAGTTCGCTGGCTCGGCGGCGTGCGCCGAGTGCCACACCGCCGCGTGGGAGAAGTTCGAGCAGACGCCGCACCACCATGCCACCGACACGCTGGTGAGCCTCTCGCCGCCGCGGCACTTCGACCCCGAATGCCTGTCGTGTCACGTCACCGGCTGGAACCCGCAGGAGTATTTCCCCTACGCCACCGGCTACGCGAGCCTGACCGACGTGCCGGACATGCGGCAGAATGGCTGCGAGAATTGCCACGGCCCGGCCGCCGAGCACGTGCGAGCGCAGTCCGGCGACGTCGAAGTCACCGAAGAGCAGGCCGAGGCGCTACGGGCTGCTTTACGCATGAAGCTGGTTCCGAACGAGGGCAACAAGGAAGGGCAGGAGTACGGCGCGGTCGTGAAAAACTGCATGACCTGCCACGACCTGGACAACAGCCCCGACTTCGACTTCCAGGAGTACTGGCCGGAGATCGAGCACATGGGCATGGAGTGACGGACTGGTTGCTTCAGCGACCAGTCGAACCACGAACTACCCGCCCAACTCCGCCATCGCTTCGTCCGGGATGTTGAAGTTGGCCGAGACGTTCTGTACGTCGTCGTGGTCGTCGAGGCCTTCCATGAGCTTCAGCACCCGGCGGGCGTCGTCGCCGGTGATCTCGACCGTATCCTTCGGCAGCCGCGTGAACTGGGTGCTCTCGGGCACGAGGCCCGCCGCTTCGAGCGCCGCGAGCACGCCGGCGAACGATTCGGGATCGGCGATCACTTCGTAGAGGTCGCCTTCGAGCCGCACGTCGTCGGCGCCGGCGTCGAGGGCGAGCTCCATGAGGGCGTCTTCCTCGACCTTGCCGCTGGCAATGCGGGCGATACCCTTGCGGTCGAACATCCAGGCGACGCAACCCGTGGCGCCCAGCTTGCCGCCGGCGAGTTCGAAGATCTTTCGCACTTCGGGCGCCGTGCGATTGCGGTTGTCGGTGTAGATCTCGCACAGCACCGCAACGCCGGCGGGGCCGTAGCCCTCGTACAACACCTGATCGAGATTGCCGCCCTCAAGCTCGCCGGTGCCTTTCTTGATGGCTTTCTCGATCGTGTCCTTGGGCATGTTGCCCGCTTTGGCGTCGTTGATCGCGTATCGCAACCTGAGGTTCGTCGCCGGATCGCCGCCTCCGTCCTTCGCGGCCACGATGATGAACCGCGCGAGCTTGCTCCACAGCTTGCCGCGCTTGGCGTCGATGAGACCTTTTTTATGGGCGATGTTCGCCCAATGCGAATGACCAGCCATTGAGAAGTCCGTCGTCCGTTGTCAGTGGTCCGATGTCTGTAGGTCGCAGACGACTCTAGCGAGGCTTGCGCTTCGCGAGCCGTTTGCCGGTCGTCGATTTCTTGACGCCCGCCGCCGCGGGGCGCTTCACCGTCTTCTTGAGCACCTTCTTCACTGGCTTCTTGTCCGCAGGCGCTTTGCGAGGCGGCCCGCTGGCGGCGGCCGGCTTCTTGGTCGCCGACTTTTTCGCGGGCGGCTCGGCGGCCTTGGCGTCGCTGGCTGCCGGTTTGGCTGTCGTCGGCTTCGCGGTCTGTGGCTTCGTGGTTTGCGGTTTTGCGGGCGCCGGCTTGGCCGCCGCGGCGGCCGCTGCCGCTGCCTGGGCCGCGGCTTGCGCGGCGGCCGCTTCTTCGGCCTTCGTCGCGCGTCTCGGCAACCGATCCTTCGCGGCCGGTTCGATCTCGAGCAGCAGCTTGCGAATCATCGGGCCGTACGGGCTGCGGTGCATCTCGATGCCCAACTGGTGGAGCTGCGATCCCGTTTCGTAACCCTTGCTCTTGGGAACGGTGCGCTCGAGCCCGGGGACCACGCCCTTGGCGGCCTCGGCGTCGGTGATCACGCCAACGATGCGGAGCGATTCGAGCAGCCCCGCGTTTGTGGGGATCGAGTGCCCGCCGAGCGCCTGCTGCGTGACGAACGCCACGACGAACGGCGAGCTGCCGTTGTATTTTTCGAACTGCTTGACCGCGGCGCCGATGTTCTGCTTTTTCAGCGGCTCGAGGTCGAACGAGTAGTGCGTTTCAAACACGCTCTGCAGCACGCGCTTGATCCGGGTCGCGGCGTCGCCGGGGTCGTTCAGGCCTTTGCACGCCTCGGCCAACTCGCGCACGGTGCTCACACGCACTTCGTTCCAGTCGTAGTAGTCGCTGGAGAGCGTTTGGAACACGCGCTCCGCGGCGTCGTACGTGGAATTCTCCGCGCAGCACGCGAAGACCAAATGCTCGAGCAACGAGCGTTCCTTGAGCGGCGCCGCCGGCTTGTAGTGCTTTTTGACGACTTTCAGCGCCTTGTTCACCAGCGCCGCGCGATTCTTACTGGCCATGAACGAACTCTTGCAAAGTTGTG
>JANOIK010001106.1:0-2356 GCA_031407585.1 Planctomycetota bacterium
ACGTGATGGGCTCGATGTCGGCGGCGGCGAGATTCTCGCTGCCGCCGACTTCGCTAAGGACGAACCGCCAACTCCCCGTGGCGCCGTCGAAGCGCGCTTCGGAGAAGAGGAGATAATGGACGCCGCGCTCGATGGACATGATTTGCAGGCTCGGCCGCTGCCGCTTGTTTAGGGGGCAGCGGGCAATGGATTTTGCATTCCCAGCAGGCCGGCGTTCCGTGGCCCGTGGGCGAGACTGACTGTGTGCGATTCCGCGGATCCGTCGCAGATCAGGCCGAGCGAACGATCGCCGACCCGTGGTTAAAGATCGGCAGACTCTCCGTAGTCGCTCCAGCTTAACAGCGGCGATCGGCGGCTCAGGCGCTGAGCTTCGCGCGGAGCGAGTGTTGCGATCGGACTAACTCGGCCAGCCGGCTCCGGTCGCCGGTGGACGCGCTGCCGTCGATGACCGACCAGGTGAGGCGGTTGATTTCGTGCTCGACCGTTTCGGCGCCGGGGGCCGCGAACGCGGCGGTAGCGCCGCCAAAGCCAAAGCCGGTAAGTGTTTCAACCTCACGAATCATGCGAGTGACCTCCTAAGACGCCGCCATTCTTCGCACAGACAACCGTAGCTTGTTTGGGGTTCGAGGCGAGCTAATCAACCCGAAGTAGGTGCGAGTCGATGCCGCTAAGTGCAACCAGCATGCCGTGAGGTTCGGTTTTCCGATGGCGACGCCCGGCACGCCGCACTCGGGCGGCGTAAATCCATGGGCCGTAAGGAGCTTACAGCGCTGGCTCGAAGCCAAATCGCGAAGTGAGTGGATCTCGGCCACGGACGGGCGCCGGGCGTCTGCCCGCGGAAAAAGCATGGAACAGGGCGGAGATGATTAGATCATGAGCAGCGACGCCCGGCGCCCGCAGTATGCCTGCCGCGTTCACCCCGCCTGGTCGATCGCGGCGCCGATTAGCTCCGGCAAATTGGCAACCGCCCGCAGGTCCGCCGCGACGCGGGGATGGGCGAAAACCCGCACCCGCTTCACGTAGTCGTCGAACTGCTGCCGGGCCAGGGTTTTCACAACGGGCGAAACATCGCCCAACGCCCGGTAGCAGCCTTCCTTGGGGAAGTGAACTTCGATCTGGAAATCCACCTCCAGCTTCACCGGCGGGGCGTCGAACAGCACCTCGTGCGGCGCCACGACGCGGCCGAGGGCGCCGCTCGCCGCCGAGGCGAATCGCTCGGCGCAGTTCACCAGCCAGTCGTAGGGCCGCCGGGCCAGGCGACGGTACAACTCCGGCTGCTCAAACAGGCTGTACTGGGCGACCCGCTTGTACAGCCGCCGCGTCGGGCCGAACAGGCCGTCGAGCAGCTCGCCCGCGGCGCCGTCTCCGGCCGCGGCTCGCAGCGCCTCGATCATCGGCTGCTCGGTCATGCGGAACAGGCCGTCGAGGTCGAGCGCCGCGTAAAGCGAAAAAAACGCCCGCTGCAGCATGGCCGTCGCGCTGCGCACTGCGTGGTGCCAATACACTTCGCTGAACATCACATACCGAGCGAATACGAGCATCTCGGCCGCGGTCTTGCCCTTCTCGGTGATGCCGAGCGCATCGCCCGCCTGGTTCACGCACAAGCTCTGGATCAGCCGCGGCTGGTCAAAGTTTCGCCCATATGGCACGCCCGCGTGCAGGCTGTCCCGCATCAGGTAGTCCATCTTGTCGACGTCGATCGGCCCGCTGAGCATGCTCCGCAGAAGCTGATCGCTCGCGGCCTGGGGCTTGCCGGAAAGCAGCTCGACAATCTCCCGCGGCTGCAAGTCCCACTCGTCGCGAAGCAGGTCGGCCACTTCGCCCTCGAGCAGAAAGCTGTTGGCGAACAGCTCGTGCGAGGGCATGCCACGGAGCCGCAGGTCTTCGATTGGATGGCAGAACGGCCAGTGGCCCAGGTCGTGGAGCAAGGCCGCCACGATGAACCGCTCGGCGGCCTGCGGCGTCACCGCGGCTACGAATCGCTCGTCGCCGGCGAGCCGATCGAGGTAGAGCAAGGCCATGCGGTACACGCCGAGGGAATGCTCGAACCGCGTGTGATTGGCCGCGGGGTAGACGAGCCCCACGAGCCCGAGCTGGCTGATCTTCGCGAGGCGTCGGAACTCGGCCGAGTCGACAAGCTGGCGGACGCGCGGCGTGAGCGGCACATCGATCTCCGGCGGAATTCGCACGATCGGTCCGCCCCGGCGCGGGGCGACCATCTCGGGGATGTCGCGGAGTTGGTTTGGCACGCGTTCACCGCGGGGGGATGAACCGCCAAGGACGCCAAGGACGCCAAGGTCGGAGGGGAGGGGGAAGGTTCACCACGACGGGCACGACGGCACGACGAAGAGTCCGG
>JANOIK010000043.1:0-2911 GCA_031407585.1 Planctomycetota bacterium
CGCCGTGTACCAGGCGCATCACCCCTCCCTAACCCTCCCCATCAAGGGGAGGGGACCGGAGAAATGTTAAGAGCCAATCCCACCGCCCAATCCGAAGCCGCTCCGCAGTCTCGGCCCTCTCACTTGCGTGCCGGACGCCGGCGTCGCAAGGCAATCGTACCCAAAGCGGCGAGCAGGGCGGCCGTCGGTTCCGGAACGGCGCGAAATCCGAACTGAGTAATCAACCCTAGCGTGTCGCCCGAGCGCGGGAGGTTACTGAAGGTGTCGTTGTAAGCCCGGTTCACGCTGTCGATGGCCACCACGGCGTCCAAGTTGGGCAGGGGAGCCTCGACGTCAGATCGCTTGAAGTCAACAAGCAGATTCCCGCCGCTGTAAAGAAACGGCGTTTGAAATACAAAGCGCAGGTCAAAGGGATTCACCAACTGATCCCCCTCCAACGGCGGCACGACGTAATTGCCGCTATAAACCGTTGTTCGATTCGGCCCGTGATTGGCATCGAGATTGGTGCTCAGACTCTCCACAGCAGTCGGCGTTTCAGAGACCTCGATCGAAAACGAGGTGTACACGAATCCGCCCGCATAGTCTCCGTCAAAGCCACTGTCATCCGTCACGCGAAAGGCAATTGAGGTGAGCACCTGCCCAACCGCTTGCTGCAAGTCAATCGCCCCGTAGATTTGCTGGTATCGCGTCGAACTCCAACTGAACGGAATCGAGTTGTTGGAAGGCCCCGGCGCATTCTCGTAACCAGCAGGCGTCACCAAAGAACCCGATGGCGGAAGAGCGGCGGCAGCCTGCAGAAAAGCCATCGAAGAGAACAAGCAAACACCGATTCGCAACATGAGCGGCCTCCTTCACAGGTGTGATGCGAACTCGCATCGTTTATGATCTCTGAACCTTCTAGTACTCTAACAAAGACCCTTTCGGGCCGCAAAAAACGTCTTGAAACGGCCGGCATGAGAGGTCGGAGGGCAGGTGGCCCCGGTTGGCGTCCTCGCCTACCGGGGTCGCGCACGCGGCAAGAGGTTGATCGCGAATGCGGCGCCTCACGTCGAACAACCTCCCGCGGCTACGCCGCCCAGGTAGCCGCCGACGGCAACCTGGGCCATCCCGAACGTCGTTGCGTCCATGCATGATGGGTTGACTGCGGGCGGTCGACGCATCCTGCTCTGCTGACGGCGTCGACCGTTGAACTCATGGGCCCGCCTCAGGTCTTGCCGTAGGATATGATGTAAGAGCGCCCGGAACGCGCCACGAGTTTCTCATCGACTTTCCGCAAAGCGAGATCCGCTCATGAATCGACTTGTAGCATTGGCATTGCTCACCATCTGCGTCGCTAGTGCCAGAACTCACGCGGCATCGGTGACCGCGTACGGAGCCGTGACGGCGCTCACGGACGTAACACAGCTAGGGACGGTAACGGGTACGGCCGGGTTTGAAGAAGGGGTAAGCTTCCTACCATCGAACACCTATGCTGCCCAAGGGATGGTACTGCGTGGGACCGCAAATGGCATTGGGGAGAACTTCTCGTCGTTCTTTCCGGGCATCGTTTCCAGCGGTCGCGCAATCTTGCCGTTATCGTCCTCTTCCCTCGCATCATCGTCTTTCTTCCCCCCACCGATTCTAGGCGGTGGAACGATCGTCGGACACGTGGCGCACCTGGGAATGGTCGCCACGTTCACTAAGACGATCAATCAGTTCGGGCTGACGATGTCGCAAAACCAGATTCAATACCTCACGGCATGGCGCGCAAATGGAACGCTCATTGGATCGGTCCAATGGAATCCCGGCTTTTTGCCAAACGGCGAAGGTCGCAACGCTGGCTTCGTGGGCCTCGATACGGGACATGTGCCGATTGCAATGATCGCAGTGGGAAATGATTTTGTGTTCTTGGGCGAGCAGTACGAGGTGTCCGGGGTTGATTCGATCTTTGATAACGCCATCTGGGCGAACCGTGTTCCCGAGCCTGCATCGTTGCAATTGACGGCATGCGCGGGACTGCTGCTCATGCTACGCGGCCTACCTGGGCGGGCACGCTCGGGCGTCCCGAGCGTGAAAGTCACGTAGGACGAGTCCTCGGTCCACCGCGAAGCCATCAATCTCCTCCTGAATCCCACGCGGTCGCTGCATGCACGCGTCCACCGGGCAACGTACAACTGCACACAGATCCATCACGGAGCCCCAACCAAGCGATCCTTCACCGCCGTCATCGAACGCTGCCCCGAGACGGGCCTCTTCGTCGGCTACGTCCCCGGCTTCCCCGGCGCCCATTCCCAGGGCGCCACGCGCGACGAGCTGGAAGGCAACCTCAAAGAGGTCATCGCCATGCTCCTCGAAGACGGCGAGCCCAGAATCGAATCCGAGTTCGTCGGCACGCACCAAATCGAGGTCGCGTAGCCGTGTCGAACGTGCCGGTGCTCAAGCCGCGCTAAGTCGTCGACCGGCTCGTCGCCTAGGAATTCGTCGAAGTCCGCCAGCGCGGCTCCCACAAGCAGTTCCGCCATCCCGACGGCCGCACGACGACCGTCCCTTTCCACAAAGGCCAGGACATCGCGCCCTCGCTGCTGCGGAAAATCTGCCGTGACATCAGCGTGACCGTTGAGGAATTCATCGACGCCAAATGACGTAGGTTGCGTCCTCGATCTGCCGAGAACCCGTCGTTTGTTGGCTCCCCGCCCCCGGCGCATGAAATCACCCCCACGAGCTTCTAACTCGACGCCACCTTCCGCGACGGCGCCCTCCACGGGGGCCGCGCCGCTCGACTTGCCGAACAACGCCCCCGACGCGGTTTTAGCCCCCGGTTCTTTAAACCGGGGGCTCCGGGTGCGCCGGTTCTTTAAAAAGGGGGCTCCGAATAACGACGCCAATGCGCCCCCGGTTTGAAGAACCGGGGGCTAAGGCCATTGAAATCCGG
>JANOIK010001188.1:0-7524 GCA_031407585.1 Planctomycetota bacterium
GGCCCCGCGCGGTTCGCAGCGGCGAAATGCCGAGAAAGTCCGTTCCGAATTGATTCTCGCGGCCCCCCGCGATAGGTTTGAGGGCGCTGTTACTCATCTGCTCGCACTCCACCGGAACGGAGCTCAGGGCCATGTCTCGCCAATTGGGTCGTCGTGTGGCGGCAATTGCCGCCGGTCTCGCGTTCGTCGTCTTTAGCGCCATCGCGGCAGGCCTTGCCGGCGCCGCCGAGGACCGAGGCGAAGTCAAATACTCCAGCGAGGCGCCCTCGCTCGTGCAGGCGGCGCTCGACGCCGAGGCCGCGGGTGATGCCGCCGCGCGCGCGAAGCTGCTTGCCGAAGCGCGCGAGTCCGACCCCGACTTCGCCCCCGCGCACTGGCACAATGGCGAGCTGAAGTTCGACGGCCAGTGGCGCACGCTGGCCCAGATTCAGAATCTCGTCGAGAACCATCCCCGCTGGAGCAACTACCGCAAGCTCCGCGATTCGCTGGGCAAGACGCCAGAAGATCATCTGGAGCTCGCCGAGTATTGCCGCGAGAATCGCCTGGCCGAGGAAGGGCGCTTCCACTTTGCGAACGTGCTGCTAGCGGATCCGCAAAACGAGGTCGCCCGAGAATTCCTGAGCCTCGAACCGTACCAGGGCGGGCTGTTCACCAAGGAGCAGGTCGCCCAGCGCGAGCAGCAGGCGAAGGATGAGAAGGCCACTCTGGCTCGCTTCCGTCCGCAGTTTGTGGCGTTGTGTCGAGACGCGACGTCTCGCGACGCCTCACGCCGAACCGCCGCACTGGCCGAACTGGCCGCTACGAGCGACCCCGCGGCGATCGAAGCGCTCGAGCAAGCCATCGCCAAGGCTGCCGCCAAATCGCCGCGCGACACGGTCGACTCGCATCGAGCCATGGTCACGGCGCTCACCAACATGCCGCAGCACGCCGCCACGGTGCGGCTGCTCAACTACGCCGTGTTCTGCGAGACCGCGGAACTCCGCCGCCTGGCCGCCGAGGCCCTCAAACCGCGGCCGCAGACCGATTACGTGCCGGTCCTGATGTCCGCGCTCGCCGCGCCCATCGATGTGCACCTCGACTTGCTGGCCTCGCCGGACGGGACCGTTCGGCTCTTGGAAACGGTGTCGCAAGTCGACGCCGAGGCGGAACGCGTGGAGATGCGAAGCGCCAACTTCGAAACCGAAGGCGCCCTCCGCAGCGATCCCACCTCCAGCGACCAACGCCAGGTGCTCCAGGACAACCTGGCCGCGGCCGAGGCGATCGCCGAAGACACGCAGGCGCGCGCCGAGGCCGCCAACGAGGCCGCCGAGGTTCGCAACGAGCGCATCAAGGAAGCTCTCAAGATTGCGGCAGGCCTCGAGTCCGCGGCTGACGCGGAAGAAGCGTGGGCCCAGTGGAAATCGATCAACGAACTGCACGCCACGGAGAAGGCGTCGTTCCGAAGCTACCGCGAATTCACGAGCGTCTACGCGTATCCGCAACTTCAGCCGATGTACGCGACCGAGGAGGCGGAAGGCGCCGGCGCACGCGCGCCCGAAGGGGGAGCGGTAACGCCATCGCCCGAGCCGGCGTGGAGAAATCCGGCTCAACAGCGACGGAATCTTACGAGTTATCGAACCTGCGAATGCTTCGTCCCCGGCACGCCGGTGTGGACGCCGCGCGGACCGCGACCGATCGAAACGATCGGCGTCGGCGACCTCGTGCTTGCGCAGAACCCCGAGACGGGCGAGCTGGCCTTCCGCGCTGTGCTCGAGACGACGCTCGGCCCGCCGTCGCGGGTCATGAGCCTTCGACTTCAGAAGGAGACCATCAGTGCGACCCTGGGTCACCGCTTCTGGGTGAACCGCCGCGGCTGGACGATGGCCAAGGCGCTCGAAGAGTCGGCTGAGTTGCACGGCCTGAGCGGCGCGGTGCGCGTCGAAGCGATTCTCAAGGCCGAAGACGTGCCCTGCCACAACCTGGTGGTCGACGAGTTCCACACCTACTTCGTGGGCGAGTCGCAAATTCTGGTTCACGACAAAGGCTGCCCGGCGCCCGTGATCGTGGGCGTCCCCGGCAGCGCGACGGTGCGGACCTTGCCAACGCTCGACCCGCCGCTCGCCGTGGCGAAGTCCGGCTGGTGAGCCGCGCCGGGCGGAATTCGGTACGTCGTCGCCGTGAACCGCCGGGGAATGCGACCGAAATTGCATCCCGCCGACCGTTCGCCTAAGTTCAATAGAGTTCTACCTATCGCATCGCACTCCCTCGTAGTGGAGCTTAAGCCATGTCACGCGTGAGCATTCGAAGTGTCGTCCTGGCGACGTCTTGCGGCTGTGCGTTCGCTCTCACTGCGCGGATGGCGCCGGCCGCCGCTCCCGACGTCGCGACGGTCCTGACGCCGTCGAGTCAGGCTGCATCGCTCGTCCAAGCGGCGCTCGACGCGGAGCAAGCAGGCGACGCCGCTCAGCGCTCCGCGTTGTTGGAGAAAGCAATCGCCGCCGATCCGGATTTCGCGCCCGCGCGGTGGCAGAGTGGGCACGTGATGTTCGACGGCAAGTGGCGGACGCCCGAGCAGGTGGAATTGCTCGTGGCGACGCATGACCGTTGGGTCGCGTATCGCGAGTTCCGAGATTCGCTGGAGGGAACGGCGGAAGACCACGAGGAGCTCGCCCGCTACTGCCAAAAGAACGGATTGGAGCGCGAGGCCCGTTACCACTGGGCCAACGTGCTGCTGGCGGCGCCCGATCATGCCGAGGCGCGTAAGGCGCTGGATTTGATTCCCTATCGCGACGGTCTCTACGTCAAGCAAGATGTGGCTGATCTGGAAAAGCAGGCGCACGAGACCGCGAGGCGCCTCAAGAAAGCACTGCCCCAAATGGCGCGACTATGCCGCGATGTGACGCGCGGTTCCGCCGAAGAGCGCACCGCGGCGCTCGCAACGATCGAGGCCCTGTCCGATCCGGGCGTGCTCGACGCACTTCAGCAAGCCGCGGATAAAGCGACCAAAAAATTTCCTGAGCATGCCGCGGAGTTGTATCAGGCCGTCGTGAGTGCGCTCTCGAACATGCCGCAGCACGACGCGACGCTCCGACTCTTAAACTACGCCGTGTACGCGGAGACGCCCTCGGTGCGTCAGCAGGCGGCCGAATCGCTTCGCACGAGGCCGCAGACAGACTACATGCCGCTGCTCATGGCCGCGCTCACGGGCGAACTCGACGTCGAGACGGAACTGCTCGTCCAGCCCAACGGCGCCGTTCAATTGCTTGAGACGGTCACGCAGGCCCGCCCCACGGAGATTCAGAAGAATGTGCGCAGCGTGAACTACGACGTCGACAACGGTCGAGGCGTCATCCCGCGCCGGTTCAATCCGGCCCGCGCACTCACGCGAAATGTCGCCAACGCAACGGGCCTCGCGTCGACGACGGCCGCGCAAGTGAGCGAGCTCAATGCCGAGGCCGATGCGATGAATGGGCGCATTTCGGAGGTGCTCAACATTGCCGTAGGAACGCCGCTCAGCGCCAAGCCCCAGACGCTGTGGCAACAGTGGCAAGAGTTCAACGAGTTGCAATTCAAGATCAGCGCCGAGACAGTCAACATCTACGTGACCAACGTCTCGGAGCCCTCGTCTCACTCGTGTTTCGCGCCCGGAACGATCGTGTGGACGCATGGCGGCCCGCGGCCCATCGAGGAAATCATCGCGGGCGATTTCGTCCTCTCGCAGAACCCGGCGAATGGCGAAGTGGATTACCGGCCGGTGTTGAAAACCACGCTCGGCGACCCGACGAAGGTGATGGAGCTTGCGGTCGGCGAAGATCGCATCGTCGCGACGCTCGGCCACCGCTTTTGGGTCGGCGGCCAGGGTTGGACGATGACCAAGCACCTGCAGCCGTCCGCGCAGCTTCATTCGCTCACCGGACCCATGATGCTGGAATACCTTGAGCCGCGCGAAGAAGTTGCCTGCCACAATCTCGTCGTGGAAGGCTTTCACACTTACTTCATCGGCGAATCAAAGTTGCTCGTCCACGACATCGAATGCCCGCGGCCAACGCTGGGCTCGCTGCCTGGAAGCACGACGCTTCGAAAGGTCATCCCGCTCGACCTGACGACGCGCATGTCGCGTTGGCAGAATTAGCAGCGTGTCAGTGAGGCGCTGACGACAGGGTTACTCGTCGTCGTGCGCGGCGCCGATGCGATCTTTCCCCAGCCATTTGCGCAGCGCTTCCGGCACGATGATCGAGCCGTCCGGCTGCTGGCAGTTCTCGAGAATCGCGATCAGCGCTCGGCTGATCGCCACAGCCGTGCCATTGAGCGTGTGGACGAACTCGGTGCCCTTCTCGCCCTTGGTCTTATAGCGAATGTTGAGCCGCCGGGCCTGGTAGTCGGTGCAGTTCGACGCGCTGGTCACCTCGCCGTACTCGCCGCCGTCGCCGCGGCCGGGCATCCATGCTTCGAGGTCGAACTTGCGGAACGCGGGGCCGCCCAGGTCGCCGCTGGCGATATCGAGCACGCGGTAGGGAATGCCCAGGCCGTCGAAAATCTGGCACTCCAGCTCGCAGAAGTAGTTGTGCATGTCCTCGCTCTGCTCGGGGAGCGTGAACGCGAACATCTCGACCTTCGTGAACTGGTGCACGCGGTAGAGTCCGCGGCTGGCGCGGCCCGCGGCGCCGGCCTCGGTGCGGAAACAGTGGCTGATGCCGCACAGCTTGATCGGCAGGTCGTCCGCGTCGATCACCTCGCCCGCATAGAGCCCGCCGAGCGTGATCTCGGCCGTCGCCACGAGGTTGAGATCGAAGTTCTCGACGCTGTAAATCTGCGTCTCGGGACCGCGGGGGATGAAGCCAATTCCCTGCAGGATCTCGCCCCGCGCGAGATCGGGCGTCACCGTGGGCGTGAACCCTTCCTTGACCAGCAGTTCCACCGCGTACTGCTGCAGCGCCAGCTCCAGCATGGCCGCTTCGTTCCGCAAAAAGTAAAAGCCATGGCCGGCGATGCGGGCGCCGCCCTCGAAGTCGATCAGGTCGTGCTGCTCGGCGAGCTGCACGTGGTCCTGCACCGGAAATCGCATCGGCACGACCTGCACGGCGCCGCGACGCAGCTCCCTGCTGGCGTCCTCGCCGCCGCGCGGCGACTCGGCGTGCGTCAGATTCGGCAGGCTGCGATAGATCGCGCCCGCCTCGGCCGCGATGCGATCATGCTCGGCCTGCTTGGCGTCCTTCTGCTCGCGCAGCTGCCGGCCTTCGTCTTTGCGAGCATTGCGCTCGGCGTCGTCCTTGGCCTGGCCGATCGACTTGCTGACGACGTTGGCCATCCGCGACAGCTCTTCAATCTCCTGCTGCAGCGTACGGCATTGCGTTTCGAGCTGCGCGTAACGCCGCACATCGGCGCGGGTTCCGCGCTCCTCGCAGTTCCGCTGCACGAGTTCGACGTTATCGAGAATGAATCGCTTGTCGAGCATTGAGGGTTCTCATTGAACCGCCAAGGACGCCAAGGACGCCAAGGCAGAAGAATTAAATCGATTCACCACAACGGCACGACGAGCACGACGTTCGGAATTTCGGAAAGTCAATTATTTGCTTTCGTCGTGTCCGTCGCGTCGTCGTGGTTAGCTTTTCCCTCTTTCCGACCTCGGCGCACTTGGCGTCCTTGGCGATTAACTCCCCTTCGATCCAAGCTTCGAGAGTTCTTCCCACAGCGCCGCGCTCGCGCGGATGCCACGGTGGAAATCCTCCAGCGAAAACTTCTCGTTGGGGCTGTGCGGGTTGTCGTCGTTCTGGCCCCACCCCAGCAGCAGCACGTCGGCGTGCAGCACGTCCGCGAAGGTGTTTACGATCGGGATCGAACCGCCTTCGCGCATGAACACGGGCCGGCGGCCGAAGCCCGTTTCGATTGCGCTGGCTGCGGCTTGAAGATACGGACTGTCCAGCGGCATGACTACCCCAGGCGCGCCGTGATGCTCGATGAGCTCCGCGCGAATGCCGGGCGGCAGCAGCTCCGCAAGCCGCGTTCGCATACCGGCTGCGATCTTGTGCGGGTCCTGGTTGGGCACGAGCCGGAAGCTCAGCTTCGCGCTGGCCCGCGCGGGCAGCACGGTCTTGGCGCCCTCGCCCTGGTAGCCGCTGGTTAGCCCGTTGACGTCGAACGTGGGCCGCGCCCAGCGCCGCTCCAGCGTGGTGAATCCCGCTTCGCCGGCAAGCGCGTCAACGCCGAGCTGGGCACGGAACGCCGGTTCGTCGAACGGCAGCGCCGCGAACTCCGATCGCTCCTGCGGGGTGAGCGCGACGACGTCGTCGTAAAAACCGGGGATGGTCACCCTGCCGTCGGCGTCGATCAGCCCAGCAAGCACCTTCGCCAGCGCGTTGGCCGGATTCGAAACGCCGCCGCCGAACATGCCCGAGTGCAAATCCTGCTTGGGGCCGGTGAGCTTGAGCTCGAAATACGCGATGCCCCGCAACCCGTAGGTGATGGCCGGAATGCCGGGGGCGAACTGGGCGGTGTCGCTCACCACCACGCAGTCGCACTCCAGGCGATTCGCGTTCTGCTTGAGGAACTTTTCCAAGTGTTCGCTGCCAACCTCTTCCTCGCCCTCGATGAGCAGCTTCACCTGCAGCGGCAGTTTTCCCGCCGCGGCGAGCCAGGACTGGATGCTCTTCACATGGGTGAGCATCTGCCCCTTGTCGTCGGTGGCGCCGCGGGCGAACACCTTACCGTCGCGAACCGTTGGCTCGAAGGGCGGCGTCGTCCACTCGTCGAGCGGGTCCGGCGGCTGGACGTCGTAGTGCCCGTAGACCAGGGCGACCGGCTTGCCCGGAACCGGCGGGCTTTCGGCGTACACGATTGGGTGACCGCCCGTCTCGATCAGCTCGGCGGCCAGGCCCAGGCTCGCGATGTGATCCCGCAACCAGACGCCGGCCCGCCGTACATCTCCGGCAAACGCCGGATCGGCGCTGACGCTCGGGATGCGCAGCAACTCGGTCAGATCGGCCTCGAATGCCTCGCGGTGCAGGTCGATGTGGGCAAGAACTTCGTTCAAGGCACGCCTCGGAGTCGTTTGGCCGTGGGCAAGGGAACCAATATAATGCGGTCCTTGGCGTTTCACCATCGCCGACCGCTGATCGACTAAAACGCTCGGCGAGGTTGAAGATTTGGTCCCATGGAGGCGTAACGGACATGCCCGAGTTTTTCGATCCCGACGCCGACGACGATGAGAACGGCGACGAGGAAACCACCGTCGTGGTGGCGCCGCCGGAGCGACAGACGGCCGAGGACGCCGACCGCCGCCGCCAGCCGCGCTACAACGTGCTGCTGTGGGACAGCGACGACCACACGTTCGAGTACGTGGAAAAAATGCTCCGCGAGCTGTTCGGCCACGAAGGCGAGCAGTGCAAGGTCATCGCCAAGGACGTCGACGCCGAAGGCCGGGCGATCGTGCTGACCACGACGCTCGAGCACGCTGAGCTGAAGCGAGATCAGATTCACGCTTATGGACGCGACCACCTCGAGGGGAGCAAGGGCTCGATGTGGAGCACGATCGAGCCGGTGGAATGA